>JALWDV010000737.1 GCA_027036755.1 Anaerolineae bacterium | reverse complement strand
TCGGACATCGCCCAGCCTTGTATTGCCAAAAATCGGCGGCGATTCGCTATTCACTTGTTAATGTGCGGCTAAATCGTCAAAATTTTGTCACCAAAACCTCTTGACAAAACTTAGAACATCTTCGTGGCAAGACGATATCGAGGCCGAATCAGGCTACCTGAGTAGTTGCGTTTTTCTCTCGCGGCGGTCAAGTCGGGTGCGTTAGCAGGGGCATTTTCTCAGACGCAGCAAATGGTGTACACTATCAACGTAGCATCCACACACATCATTTGCAATCGAAAGGAGATCGCTCTGTGCGCCGTCGCGCCCTGTTTTTTCTGCTGTTCTTGGGGGCTTTCGCCATCCTGGCCTGGTCGGCCCGCGTCCTCGCCCAGGATGCCGAAATCATATCGCCGCCGCCCGGCAGCGCGCTGACCGGCGATGTAGCGACCTTCACATGGAACGACGCGGGGGCGGATCAATACGCGCTGGATGTCGGCTCCAGCCAGGGGGGCGTGGACATTTATTCGCAAAACCTGGGTCGGACCACTCGCGTCACCGTCTCGGGCCTGCCGGTCGATGGTCGCACGCTTTATGTGCGTCTGTGGACGGTACGGGGAGAGCAATGGAATTACACGGATTACGTCTACACCGCAGCCTCGAACAATGGCGAAGCGCCCCCCTCTCCGCTTCCGCGGCTGCATGTGCGGGCGGAGGATTTCGTAGACGAGCAGGGACGCGTGTTTCGATGCTGGGGCGTCAATGTGGTCGCATTTTATCCCGATGACCAGACCGCCCGAAATTTCGCCGCAGCCCTGGCGGAGCGAGGAATCAACTGCGTGCGTTGGCATCACATGCTGCGGCCCAGCATGGATTGGATCACCAAAAGCGATATCGTGGCCCTGAACACCTACGAGGGTCTGGAATTTTACGACCAGGACGATCCCCGGGCCCGTCCCTGTCCCGATTCCGACAACGTGGACATCGTCTCCCCCGACTTCACTTCCCGCATCCCCGATGCCGAGGCCTGGCGGCGTTTCGACTATCTCAACGCCCAATTGCAAAAACGCGGCGTCTACATCATGTTGAGCGCCCACTGGACCCGGGATTACGGCGTCAACGACGCGGATGCGCCGAACTTCGATGAAAGTTCGCCCGACCGGGAAGCCTGGCGACAGGCCATTGCCGATCTACAACATCGATCCTATTGCTGGGGATATGGCAGCATCATCGATCTGCAAAAAATGCTGCCAGCCTTCGATCCCCGGGCACAGGCGCTGGAGAAGGAATTCCTCACGACCCTGCTCACCCACGTCAATCCCTACACCGGCGTCGCCTACAAGGATAGCTCCCAGGTGCTGACCCTGGAGATCGTCAACGAATACTCCTCCACCTACACCATCGTCAACGGCAACCGCTTTTACGATGATCGCTGGACGCAGGGGTTTCCGGGGCTGCGATATTTTCAGGATGAGCTCAACGCCCGATGGCGGGCATTCCTCGCGGAGCGAGGCTACGACTACTTCGATCTCTATCTGGAGCAAGAAAGCGCCATCCCTTACGAAACCCGCGAAAAACTGCGCGTAGCGTTCTTGTATCAGTTGGATCAGGCTTATTACGAGGCGATGAGGAGGCATATCGCCACCCTGGGCGGCCAGATTCCTGTCACATTCTCCACCCTGTGGCGCAGCGAGCCCGACGCCCGTCGGATCGCCGCCGACGCGCCCCTCTCTCACAGCGAAAACCACATCTACGCCAATCCGGCGGTGGTGGAGCCTTTTCTGGATCATCCCAATGAGGACGGCGCATTCTTTCGCGAGCCAGCCAATCCCAAAGAGGATTTTCTCTACGGCCTGGCGGTGGAGCAGCAGATCAAGGACAAGCCGCACATCGTGGGCGAGATCAACATCGCGGCGGGGGTGGGCGGCCCCTTCACCGATCTGCTCAAGACCCGTTTTCACAAGCGCACCATGCAATTGCTGGCGGCCGCGGCGTATGGCAGTCTGCAAAATTGGGCGGGAATCGTGTGGTTCGCCTGGAATCATGGCGATGCTGCGGTGGGAGCGGATGGCTGGAGCGTGAACGAGCGCATTCCCCAGGATATAAACGAGATGTCAGATCAGCAGGTGGTGGGCGGCAATCTCATCGAGGATGCCGTGACTTTGGATCATTTGCGCACCGCGGGGCTCATCTTCAAAAAGGGCCTGGCCGCGCGTTCGCGCCATCCCATCACCCTGTATGTGGAAGACGAGCCAGATGATCCGCTCTCGAAATACGTGTATGGCTATCCGGTGCGCCCCAAACTGCTGCCCAAACCGGGCTGGCAGAATGTCTCCGAAATCCGCAAGACGTATGGCCCGCCGCCCGCGGGGTATGATCAGGAGCGCCAGGCGCACATGCAGCAAGAGCCCGCCAACCCGATTCGCTCCGATACGGGAGAGATCACAAAAGATATCGACCGCAAACAACTGACTCTGCACGCACCCCAGGCCGAGGCGTTTTCCGGCTATCTGGACGCGCAACCGCCCGCGGGCCTGAAGGTGCTGCACATCGCCCAAACCCGAGGCTTCGCCACCGTCATCCTGGCGGCCGAGGATGATCGGGCGTTGACGCAAAGCCGCCAGATTCTCATCAGCCGCACCTATGTGGCGGGCGTCACCTCGCCCGGCGATATGGCCCAGGGTCGCGACGCGGATGGGCCGGACATCATTCTGGCCGGATTGCGCCAGCCCGCGGGAGATGAAGCATGGCGCATTCGCCTCACCCGTCCCCGCCAGAAATACGCCGATAGCGATCCCCTGCCCCTGACCATGCAGGATGGGCGACTGGCGCTGCCCTCGGGCGATTGGCGAGAGGCCGAGATTCTCCTTCCGGGCGACGCTCCCCATCCCACGCCCACGAAAAAGCCGCTTTATCTTCCCGTCATCTATCACTACTGACGCCCGAAGGCGCGTTCATCCCTTTCTGACCATGTCTCGATTGATTCTCCTCCTGATCCTTCTCTCTCTTGGCGCGGGGATGCAGCCCCATGCGCCGATTGCCCCTCCCACGCCCGCGCCCCTTTCGACCTGGCATCGTTCCAACCCCGGCGCGGGCGGCTGGTTCGCCACGGTCGAGGCCGGGCCCGATGGCATGATCCTGGCGGCCAGCGATCTCAGCGGCTTCTATCGCTCGCAAGATCGCGGCGCAAGCTGGGATGTCATCGGCGCGGCCCAGGGATTGAAGACCACCCACGCCAGCGGCATCGGCTTTCATCCCATCGACCCCGACATCATCCTGCTGGGCACGGAAGAAGGCATTTACTTCAGCGATAACCGCGGCGACAGCGTGCAGCAGGTGCTGGACGATGGCTACATCACCGACCTGGCGCTTTCGCCCGACGACCCCAGCGTGGGTTACGCCACCTATCATTCGGTCTGGGATTCGGCCGATGGGCAGGTGTACAAGACGACGGACGGGGGACTCACCTGGTCGCGGGTCAGCGTGAATCTGCCCGATGGCCTGCGCATCCTCAAGCTGATCCTCGACCCGCGCGATGCAGACACCCTCTACCTCTTCTCGGGCGAGGGACGCTTCGCGTCGGGCCCGCGGATTGCTTTTCGCAGCACCGATGGCGGCGCGCACTGGACGCGCATGGCCTCGGGGCTGGGCGAGGTCATGGATGTGGCCGTCTCGCCCGACATCCCGGGCCGGGTCTATCTCACCACCTACGATTCAGACCCGGACGGGCCGGGCTATCTTTATCGCAGCGATGACGATGGCGCCGCCTGGACGCAACTCGCCCATCGCGGGGGGCGCATCTGGCTGCAACCGGACGAACCCAACACCATCCGCCTCATCGATCCCTTCCACCAATTCCCCTGGGATGATCGCAACGGCGTGTGGGAGAGCGCGAACGGTGGGGCGACCTGGACGCAGGTCAGCAAAGTGGAGGATTGGGATACGGGCTGGACCGAGGCGTATTGGGCATACACCACCGACATCCGCGCCCTGGGCGACGATCTTTCTGATCCCGATTGGCTGCATTGGGCCACCAGTCAGTTCATCTTCGCCACCGACAACGGCGGACGGATGTTTTTCGACAACTACACCGAAGAAATCGTTCCGGGACGATGGCGCTCCCTCGGCGTGGACAATGTGGTCATGTTCGATCTTGCCATCAGCCCCGCGCAGCCGTGGCACATCTACCTGGGCTATTTCGACATCGGCTGCTGGCACAGCCCGGATGGCGGCCAGAGCTGGATGAACTGCAACGACGAGGACAGCACCGGCGATTGGGAGGGCAACGGCGGCAACGTCACCACCCTGGCGACCGATCCTGTGCGCCCGGGCGTGGTGTGGACCGCTCAAGCGCCATCCTGGGACGAACCGGGCGTCTTGTTGCGCAGCCATGATTACGGTGAAAGCTGGGATGCGGCCTCGGGGTTGCCCCGGGCCCCGTTGCTGGGGCTCTCGGTGGATGGCGGCAGTCCTGCGGCCCGCCGCACCCTGTTTCTCACCGCCCGGGGCGACGTCTATCGTAGCGTGGATGACGGCCAGAGCTGGCGCAAGGTCTTCGATTGCGATGGCTGCCGCTACACCGCGGTGGACGCGCGGGATGGGCGTCTGGTTTACGCCGGGGGCGAGGCGGGCCTGTGGCAATCGAAGCAGGGGGGCGAGCCGGGAACCTGGCGGGAGACGGGATTGCCGGAGATGCGCGGAGAGGTGGACGGAGCGCCGTGGGAGTACGGCTGGGCGGGCGTCTCCGCCATCACGCCCGATCCCCACGCCCGCGGCGTCGTGTATGTCGCGGCTTTGGGCGCGGATAAAGGGCTTTATCGCAGCAACGACGCCGGTCGCACCTGGCAAAAGTTGTGGGATGACGATTTCATGCGGGATGTGGCGGTCTCGCCTGCTGATCCCCGCATCCTCATCGCTACATCCTCCAGCGCGTTCATGTCGGGCGGTTACGATCCCGACTCCCATGGCGTCTTGCTCTCCACCGATGGCGGAGCGACGTGGACGCAGCAGAACCAGGGCATGGCCTGGCCGCTGGCCAATCCGGTGGCGTTCAATCCGGGCAAGCCCGATATCGTCTGGGTGGGATCGCCGGGCGCGGGCTTCCAGCATCGGGCCTTCCAGTTCCAAACGTCATTTTTCCTCCCCTTCATCACCCGCTCCCGCGCCGGCGCGCCATCCGAATGACAGGCAGGCGGCGCGAAGCGCCCGAGAACACCGGCCGAATGAAGTCGGTCCCTTGGAGACGGGCCCCCTTCTTTGCTTCCTCCCTCGCTCCGAGACGGGCGGGGAAACATCTGATGGTGATCGTTCTTTCCGCCGGACGCATGTTGTATCTGGCCCTGGCGGGATGACTCATCCGCCCGGCCGCAACGCCCGGGCAACGAGATAAAACAGGGCGAACGCGAGGGTCATCGCCAGATGCACGGTCAGGGCCACGGCCAGGCCCGAGGCGAACACCGTAAAAATCTCAGCAATGGTCTGCGTCCAGCTTTGGGGGATGGCGGGCATGAAGCCGAAGAGATAGAGGGGGAGCAGCACCGCGGTCAGATACAAGGTCATCTGCTGAATGGGCGCGCGATCGCTGGCGCTGAGAAATATGGAGCCGCTGACGGTGAACAGCAGCCACAGCCAGAGCAAAGCATCGGGCCGGGAAAAAGCCTGCAAGGCCACATCCGCCACGCCGCCGAATTGCTCCGAGCGGATGGCGGCGTAGAGCGCGTTCACATCCACCAGATAATAGCTCAGCGCCAGGGTGACCAGGCCGCCCAGCAACATGGGAGCCATGCCGATGAGGGTATGCTCCAGCAGCCCGCCGCCCCGCACATCCACCGATCCCAGGCGAATCTCGCCCTTGCCGCCCAGGCTGGGCAGCACATGAAACCCCGCCGTCTTCACGCCCAACGCCTTCGCCATGCCCCAGTGAGCGAATTCATGCACCACCGTGCCCGGCAAGAAGAAAAGCGCGTAGAGGACCACCGCCACCTGCTGCGATCGCGTCAGGTGGAAGAACGCCGACAGGAAATAGAAGGCCTGTCGGCGACTCAACCACCAGATCGCGACCAGAAAAACAGCAGTCCAGAGCAAGGGAGCCCAGACGCCAAACATGTCGCCGGGCCTAGTTCTCCATCTCGGCGGTCAGGCGCACCATCTCCACGAAGGATTCCGCGGTGAGGCTGGCGCCACCCACCAGCGCGCCGTCGATATCGGGCTGGGCCATGAACCCGACGATGTTGTTGGGCTTGGTGCTGCCGCCATACTGGATGCGCACCGCCTGGGCCGTGGCTTCGTCATAGAGATCGGCAATGGCGCCGCGGATGGTGACGCCGATGATGCGGTTGGCCTCCGCCGGGCTGGCGGTGAGGCCCGTGCCGATGGCCCAGATGGGCTCATAGGCGATGACCAGCGACGCAACCTGCTCGGCGCTGAGGCCCGCCAGCGCGGCCTGCACCTGCCCCTGCACGAACGCGTGGGTCTCGCCCGCCTGATTCTGCTCCAGGCTCTCGCCCACGCAGATGATGGGGGTGACGCCGTGGGCCAGGAGGGCGTGGGCCTTCTTGTTCACCCACTCGTCGCTCTCGCCGAAGATGTTGCGGCGCTCGGAATGGCCGATGATGCAATAATCGACGATGCCTTCCAACATGCCCGGCGCGATCTCGGCCGTGAATGCGCCTTTCTCCTCGAAAAAGACGTTCTGAGCGCCCACGCCCACGTTGCTGTGGGCCAGAGCTCCGGCCACGGTGACCAGAGAGATGAAGGGAGGGCAGACCACGGTTTCGACGGAATCGATATCTTTCACGCCCTCGCGAACGCCCCGCACCAGAGTCAGGGCCTCATCGAGGGTTTTGTGCATTTTCCAGTTGCCAGCAATGATAGGTTTTCGTTTCATGGGATTAGGAAGTGAGAATTGATGTAACGACTAAGACAATTGGCCTCAATCCCCCTCTTTTGCCACGAAGACGCGAAGGAAACGAAGACACGAAGTCATTCAAAAAGGATTTGGGTGCGTCCTTTTTCGGTTGAAGCGTTTGCCACGTCCGCCCGGCGATGAAGTCGCCGGGCTACAAAACAGCGCCGGATAAATCCGGCTAGCCC
>JALWDV010000736.1 GCA_027036755.1 Anaerolineae bacterium | reverse complement strand
CACCCCGACCCTCCCCCGATACTCGCTGCGCTCGTGTTCGGGGGAGGGAGATGCTCATCTGCTACACAAATTGGCAAAACGATGGGCTCCTCCCCCTGCAAGGCTCCAGCCGAAGCGGGGGGAGGCCGGGAGGGGGGCTTGTCTCCAGGCCAAATTTGAAATTGCTGCCCACCGCTGCAAACGCCTTGCAGAGGATTCTGACGGATGTTATACTTCTGACATCCCCCTCCATTCCCTTTTCCCCCGCCATGTTCATACCCGAATCCCCCAAACCCATCAAAAATCTCGCGCCCATCGAGCGCGCGCCCGAATTGAGCGAGGCGCAACTGGAGGCGCTGCGCTCTCATTGGATTATCAGCATCCAGGAATTTCTGGCTTTGGCGGAGCTGCCCGCCACCCGCAGTCATCTGGCGGCCCTGCTGGAGACCGATGAGGAGCATCTGAGCAGATTGAGCAAAAGCGCCCGCAGGCAACTGAATGTGATGCGCGGAGCCGAAGATGAAGAGGATGAGGAGCTTGCCGGGCTGGAATATGCAGCCGGGGCGCTGGAGCCGCCTCCGGCCATGCGGGCCGAGGTGGAATATGAGCGCATCCCGCGTGAAACCCCGGCGCCGCCCGCGTTGAGTTACAGCGACGAGCTGCCCCCCATCCGCAACCAGGGCTCGCGGGGCGCCTGCGTGGCCCACGCCGCCGCGGCTGTGCGCGATTTCATGGAAGTGCAGCGACTCAAACGCTCGGGCGGGGATTTCGATCCCAAGCAGGTGAATTTCTCCGAGCAGTTTATCTACTGGTGGTGCAAGGAACACGACGGGCTGCCCAATGTCAGCGGCACCTATCCCTATTTGGGGATGAAGTGTCTGGTGGAGGCGGGCGCGCCGCGGGAGAAAACCTGGCCCTACAATCCCCGCCCCAAGCCTGGCAACGAGGGACAGGGCCCGCCCCCCAAGGGAGCCGTGGAGGAGGCCCGGCGCTATCGCCTCCGCCGCGTCATTCATCTCCGCCCGGATGACATCGACAGCATGAAAGCCGCGTTGCTTCAGGGCAAATCGGTGATGATCACCATTCCCATGTACAACTCATGGTATCGCAGCCGCACCGCCCGCCAATATGGCAAGCTCAACCTGCCTTTGCCGGGCGAGAAGAGCATCGGCGCGCACGCCATGGCCCTGGTGGGCTATGTGGATGACGAGCAAACGCCAGGCGGCGGCTACTTCATCCTGCGCAACGCCTGGAAACCCTGGGCGCTTAAAAATCCGTTGGGGCCGGGCCTGGCCACAATGCCGTACGAATTTTTGAAAAAATACAACGTCATCGCCGACGCTGGCGAACTGTTGGTCTCGGCCGACGTTTATGTGCGGGATAATGAGGAGGACGAGGGCGATGCGCCCAGCCGGGGCCTGGTCTTCGCCAGTCCCGATATCTGGGTGCGGCATAAAAAGGATGGCGGCGAGACGCATCAGGCCCCCATCCCCGGAAAGAGGAATTGGGTGTATGTGCGGGCGTGGAACAAAGGCCCGGAAACCGCCACCAACGTCCGAGCTGAGCTCTTCACCGCACCCGCCTCGCCCTCCATCTGGCCCGAGATGTGGCGGCCGGCGGGAACGCTGGACTTTCCCGACATCCCGCCGGGCGAAAGCGCCGTGGCGGCCCTGCCCTGGCGGCCCGATGAGCGCACTCCCCGGCGCATTCTGGCGAGACTCAGCTCCGCCGAAGATCCGGCCCAGCACCAATGGGCGGTGCGTTACGATAACAACATCGCTCAGCGGAATGTGGTGCAAATCGAACTGAAGCCGAGCCAGAGCGCAACGCTCGATTTTCCCGTCTATGGCCTGCCCGATGAGCTGACCCTGCGTCACATTCGGGTGGAGCGAAGGCGATTCCAACGGGGACGCATCAATCTATCCATCGAAAAGGGACAAACCTTTCGCGAGAAAAACGTCGAGACGGAAGACGAGGTGCTGAAAGCCTTTGCCGGACAGGCCACCGAAACCCGCACAGCCGCGCTGACCATTCGCATGGACGAGCGGGCCACGCCCGACGACGGCGGTTTCATTCTCATCAGCCAGCATTACGGCAAGGCGCTCATCGGGCGCATGATGGTGGAAGTCATTGTCATCGATGATTCAGGAGGATAGCGTCATGCTCGTAAAAACCAGAGAACTGGATTTTTTCACCCAGCCCAACGTCGATTTCATCGATCTCACCCATCAGGTGCAAGAGGCTCTGGACAGCACGGGGCTCACCCGGGGCACGGTGACCATCTTCACGCCCAGCAGCACCAGCGCCCTCACCACCATCGAATATGAATCGGGAGCGTTGGCCGATCTGGAGCGATTCTTCGAGCAGGTCGCGCCCCAATTCGGGCAGGACTATCGCCACAACCTGCGCTGGGGCGACGGCAACGGCCACAGCCATCTGCGGGCGGCCATCATCGGCCCGGATCTTCACATCCCCTTCGTGAACGGGCGGCTGACGCTGGGAACCTGGCAGCAGATTCTGTTCATCGAGTTCGATGTGCGTCCTCGTCGGCGTCGGGTGATCCTGCAATTCGTCGGAGAATAAAAAACGCCCGCAAATGCGGACGTTTGGCGTGTTGGCGTGATTGCCAGGGTTATTTTCGCTTTTTGGGGATGAACTGCTCCAGTTTCATCACCGCAAAAAGACGATACTCCACCGCCTCGGGCAATTGGGGCGGTTGCTCCCGCAATTGATGCACCAGATACAGCGTCTTGTTCAAGGTGTCGTAAACCACGCGGCAGTTCTCACACTCGGCCAGATGCGCCTCCAATTCCGTGCAGAGCTCGGGCGAGAGTTTGTCATCGATGTAGTCGTTGAGATGATCCAGCACGCGGCTGCATTCATCGGTGTGCCGGTGGGGTTGAACAGGCTTCACGCTCATGGCTGTTGGCAATGACTAGACAGGTTGAGTGAAGTAAGGGGCCAGTAAAGCGCGTAGCCTCAAACGGGCCCGGTGTAATCGCACCTTGGCCGCAGACACGCTGATGCCCAGGATGTTCGCGGTCTCTTCGGTGCTGTATCCCTCGATCTCGCGCAGGATGAAAACGGTGCGAAGGGTCTCGGGGAGCTCGGAGATGGCCTGCTCAAGCACGGCCCGAGTCTCGCTGTTCATGGCGTGGTCGTCGGGCGAAAAAGCCCAGTCTTGCACCTCGCGATAAACGTCATCCCCGCCCATGGTCTCGATGGGTTCGTCCAGCGAGACCTCGCGGTTCTTGCGTTTGCGCAGGTGCATCAACGCCGCATTGGTGGCGATGCGATGAAGCCAGGTGCCCAGGGCGCTGCGCCCTTCGAATTTCTGGATGTTCTTGCAGGCGCTGATGAACGTCTCCTGCAAGACCTCTTCCGCTTCATCCCGGTCGTTGACCATGCGGATGGCGATGGCGTAAACCCGGGGCGCGTACTGCTTGATCATGCAGGCGCAGGCTTCCGGATCGCCGCGTTTCAGGCCTTCAAGGAGGGCTGCTTCATCGGGGTAAATATCGAGATCGATTTCGATACCAGTCATTGGATGCAACTCGCAGGGTGTGCGTTACCTGTTTATGCGTTGGGGTGGCCCTTCATCATACACCATCCGCCCCCAGAAATAAAAAGGGTGCGTCCTAAATGAGTTAGGGCCAGCCGGGCGTTTTGGCCGAATGATGAATGTTCACAACCCGAATCGCTATAGTGGCGTTCGCCACGTCCGCCCGGCGATGAAGTCGCCGGGCTACAAAACAGCGCCGGATAAATCCGGCTAGCCCCGAAGGGGCGCTGTTTCTAGCCGGGGGACTTCATCCCCCGGCGCTGGCGGCGTTGCTGTTTCTTCAACAAAAATAGGACGCACCCAAATAAAAAAAGGGAACGGATTGACCGTCCCCAGGAAGCGACGATAGATGATGGATGAGTTAGAGCCTGTTATGAACCTCTTGTCAAATTCTAATTGTTTTCCTAGCATCCACCTTTCGATTCGCCGCGGATGACGCTGAAAAATCGGATCATCGCGGATTTTCGCAGAAAAAACCCTTGGCATGGTTCATTCTCATTCAAAGCCATCTTTACAATTTCTCCGTCAAACGTCATACGTCAAACGTCAAAAAGAGTCTGTTTCGCCACGTTTTTACGTTTGACGCTTTACGTTTGACGTGCTTTGCCAGGCGTCGACCACGTGAAATTGTAAAGATGCAGGAAGGACGATGTGAACCATGCCAAATCCTTGAATGCACTGCAAAAAGGTTTCTCAACACGGAGACACGGAGGACGCAGAGGAAAAAATAAGGGGGTTCACGGAGAAAATCCTCTCCAAACCTTATCTTTTTCCTTCGCGCCTTCGTATCTTCGTGTCTTAGCGCCTGTGCGCCCTTTGTGATTTGTCAACCGGGGTGCGTTAGCAGTTGCTTTTCGACGTTGAAACGAGCTCTACTTGCTCGCCACGTTGGCGGCCACAAGGACGGGATCCCAGACGGGCGCGAAGGGGGGCGCGTAGCTCAGATCCAGTTGGGCCAGGTCGTAGACTGTCCAGCCGTTGTGCAGGGCCGCGGCGATGATGTCGATGCGTTTGGATACGCCTTCCTCACCCACCATCTGGCCCCCCAGCAGCTTTTTGGTTCCCTTCTCGAAGACCAGCTTGACATGAATGGGGGGATGGGTGGGCATGTAATGCGCCCGAGCCGGGGCTTTGATGGTGACGCTGGCCGCATCGAAGCCCGCCTGCTGCGCTTCCCGTTCGCTGAGGCCGGTGCGGGCCACTTCTAGCTCGAAGACTTTGACCACGGCTGTGCCCACGATGCCGCCAAACGCGGCGTCGCCGCCCGCGATGTTCGTGCCAGCGATGCGCCCCTGCTTGTTGGCGGTTGTGCCCAGCGGGATGTGCGCGGGCTTGTTCAGCACCCGGTGCCAGGCTTCCGCCACATCGCCTGCGGCCCACACGTGGGGAACGGTGGTGCGCTGATGATCATCCACCGCAATGGCGCCCGTTTCGCCGATGGCCGCGCCCGCCTTCTCGGCCAGAGGGATGTTGGCCCGGGCGCCCACGCTGAACAGCACGATGTCCGCTTCCAGCGTCTTGTCGCCAGCGATGACTCGCGCCACCCGGCCATCGCCCTCGAAAGCCCGCACAGGACTCTCCAGGTGCACTGTCACGCCGTGATCTGCCAATTCCTCCGCCACCAGCGCGGCCATATCCGCGTCCATGTTGGGCAGCACCTGGGGCAGCATCTCCACCACGTCCACATACATGCCGTTGGCGGCCAGAGCTTCGGCCATCTCCAGACCGATGTAACCGCCGCCCACCACCACGGCCTGCCACGGATGCTTTTTGGCGATCCAATCCTTGATGGCGATGCCATCCTCCACTGTGCGCAGGGTGAAGATGCCGGGCAAATCCAGGCCCGGGATGGGCGGCTTCACCGCCACCGCGCCCGTGGTGATGAGCAGTTCGTCCCACGAATCCTGAAAGACCTCGCCGGTCTCCAGATTCTTCACAGTCACCGTGTGTTCGACCACATCCACATCGATGACTTCGTGATGCACCAAAGCCCGGATGCCCTGTTTGGCGAACTGCTCGGGCGTGCGCACCACCAGCTTCTCGGGCGTGGGGATATCGCCCTTGATGAAGTAGGGCAGGCCACAGGCTCCGTAGCTCACGTAGCCCGATTTTTCGTAAACGGTGATTGCAAGGGATTTATTGCGACGTTTGGCTCGGGCCGCGGCGCTCATGCCTGCGGCCACGCCTCCAATAACAACGAGTTTCATAGGTTTCGCTTCCTCCTGATATGATTTGCAATGATGCGGCTCCCGGGGCAGACAGTGGATGCTGGAGCCGACAACGGGCGACATGCCGAGACCGTCAAACCCTTCGGTTTCGCTCAGGGCAGGCTGTCAAAACGTCAAACGTCATTCTGCTGTAACCTGTGCTTCCAAGGGGATGATTTCGTCCCGACAGCCTCCTTTTTGGGCAAAATCCATCTTTTTCCCTTGGCGTCTTTGCAACCCTTCGGCCAGGTCCTTCACTTCGTTCAGGACAGGCTCAGGACATGCTTTGCGTGAGACAAAACTTCTTCAGTAGAGCTATTGGGTGATCAGGATGACATGCAGCTCCCGAGGCCCGTGCGCGCCCAACGTCAGGGTTTGGGCGATGTCCGCGGTGCGGCTGGGCCCGGTGATGATGACGGTGTTGCTGCTGGCCGCGATCTTCGCCCCGGCTTCGTCGGTGGCGATCCAGGCCGCGATGTCCGGGTGGATATCCGCTTCTCGCAGCAGGGCGAAGTGGATGTCGGGGATGAGGGAGGCCAGACGCCCGTGGCTGCGGTCGGCGTGGAGCGCGATGCTGCCGGTGCGGGCCAGGCCCGCGGCCGCGCCGGTGACGCCCACCAGCAGCGGGCGCATCTCGTCCAGCTCTTGCTTGCGCGGGCCCGCCAGACGGCTGGGAATCAGCTCGATGTTGCGGGCCGCCAGGGCGTCGCCCAGGCCGGGCAGGGGCAGGACCTCGGGCGCCCAGCTCAGAACCTGATTTTGTCCTTGCTGCCGGCAGACGTCCGCGATGAGAGCCGCGGCCTCGTCCGCGCTGGCGCAACGATGGGGAACGCCTTGCACCGCGAGCAGCGCCTCTTCGAACACATCGATGAGAGGGCGGTCGAAAGGCGGTGGTTCGGGCGGCGGCGGGGTGACGCCGGTGACGTCGGGCAGCAGCGCCCGTTGGCGCGCCCGTCGGATGCGGGCCAGAATTTCGGTGCGGGATGAAGTCATGGCGCTATCTTTCGGAGAAGTGGCGATCCGCTCAAAATGAACTGGGTGTATCCAAAATGGGTTGGGTGTTGTCGCAGTAACCAGTCAACTGATGCATATTTCAGAAATTAAATCGGTCATCGTGGCGTTCGCCACGTCCGCCCGGCGATGAAGTCGCCGGGCTACAAAACAGCGCCGGATAAATCCGGCTAAGTGATCGTCAAAACTCGTCGTTCGCTAAAAATCTGATGCAAAAGTGAGAATGGCTTCGTCCTGAAAAAACATCCGTTTCAGAATCAGGAAGAAGGCTGTTGCTGGCCAGACGCACATGGCCGATCAGGACAAAGTCTG
>JALWDV010000735.1 GCA_027036755.1 Anaerolineae bacterium | reverse complement strand
AAAAAGGCTCTGTCTTCGTGGCCAACCGCCGCCCGGCGAGGAAGTCGCCGGGCTACAAAACAGCGCCGGATAAATCCGGCTAGCCCCGAAGGGGCGCTGTTTCTAGCCGGGGGACTTTATCCCCGGCGGGGGCGGCGTTGCTGTTTCTTCAACCGAAATAGGACACACCCTTTTGATTTTATCTGCTTTTATCTGCGTAGATCGGCTATTTCTGCGTCATCTGCGTCCTATTTACGGCGCGGGAAGCCAAGCCCGTAATGCGTGATTCGTGAAGCGTGACGACCTCACGCATTACGCATCACGCCCGTTGCAGCCTCGCCCGACGTTGGCTTTGCCAACCTTCAGCAACCAGCGATCATCTATTGACCAAACAGCCCTTCCACCGCGTCGGCCGCGCGGGGAGGCCCGCCCAGCGCCCGAAAATCCTCGGCCATGGCCCGGGCGTTCTCCGCGAACGCCGGGTCCCAGAGGATGTCGGCCAGGATGAGGGGCGCGTTCTCCATGGTGAAGTCTTTAGCGCGGATGCCGTAGCCCACTTTGGCCTGGGTGACGCGCGCAGCCTGGGGAAATTGATCGCCGGCATGGGGCGCGACCACCTGCGGGAGGCCATGCACCAGGGCCGCGTGGGTGGTGGCCATGCCGCCGTGATGCGCAATCCCGGCCAGATGGGGAAAAACCCGGGCGTAATCGATCCAATCGCGGATGATGGCGGGCCCGGGCGGCGCTTCTTGCAGGCTGGCCAGCACCTTGGGCGCGCGCTGCCCGGTGACGATGAGGGGCAGGCCCACGGCCAGCAAGGCGCTCTCGCCCGCGATGCGGAAGAAATTCTCGTCATTGGCGAAGGTGCTGCCCAGGGTGACAAGGAGCAGCGGGCGGGCGTCAGTGCTGAAATCCAGCGGCTGTTTGGGCGCGGGCAACCCACCGCAAAAGACCGTCTGCGGCTCGATGGCGGGCAAATCCGCGTACCACTTCCGACTGAAGAAATCGAGATGCAGATGAGGGCTGCGAGGCTGACCTCGATCCAGATCCCAGTAGCGGCCCGCCAGCCCCGCGGTCTTCAGCAAGCGTCGCACGAAAGGGATGGCGGGATTGGGCAGGCGGCGGGGATTGGGCGCTTTGGGCGGCTGAGCCGGTCGCCCGACCACCACCAGGGGCAGGTCTCGCCCTTCGGCCAGCAGCGCGCCCGCCGCGGCGAAGGGCTCGATCATCACCACGTCGGGCCGGAAGTCATCGGCCACGCGGGCCAGCTCCTCCACGGCTTGCAGCACGTGTTCGGGCTCCAGCCACACAGTCAGGGCGCGGCGACGTCGCTCCATCTCCCGCTCCTGGGCCGAGAGCTTGGGATTCAGCGGCGGCATCACATGCTGCCAGCCTGTTGCAGGCACAGGCGCAAACGCAACGCCTGCCTTGCGCACCGCGGGTTTGACCATTGGGCCCGAGACCCACAGCACCTCGTGCCCGCGGCGAGTCAGCTCCGCTGCGGTCTGCACATAGCCGCCCCAATCCAGATGACCGGGCAGATCGATGGAAAAGCAGAGGACGCGCATCTTACACCGTGCGGATGTCTTCGATCTCGACGCTGAGATCGGACAGCACCTCCTCCACCTGATTTTGACTCACATCCTGCACCTTGATGGTGACCATCTCGCCCCGGCCCTGGGGATCGGGCAGGCTGATGAGACTGACGTAGTACGCGCCCAGGTTGGTGAGGGCGTTGATCACGTCGGCCAGGATGCCGCGCATATCGGGCAGGATAACGGTGACCCGCACGCCGTGCTTGCGAGCGCCCAGGGCCTGAATCCCGGCCTTGAACAGATCCCGCAGGGTGATGATGCCTGCCAGCCGGTCGTCTTCCACCACGGGCAGGGCGCTGATCTGCTTGCTGATCATCACATCCGCGGCCGCCTCGATGGTCATATCGGGCGAGCCGGTGATGGGGTTTTTGACCATGCAGTATTTGACCGGGCCCTCGCCCGTGAGACGATGCCAGTTGACCAGGCCCACCAGTCGCTCGCCTTCCATCACGGGCACGCGATGGAAATTGGAATGGGCCAGCAGGTTTTTCACTTCTTCCACGGTGGCGCTGCTCTGCACCGTCACCACATCTCGGGTCATAAAATCTTTTATCAGCATTGGGGTGCTCCTGCTATGAAAATAAACTCTCCCACGTCATTTCGAGGGAGCGCAGCGACCGAGAAATCCCCTTGCTAACGAGGAGATTTCTCCTCCCTGGGGTCGTCGAAATGACGTAACAAGGGAGTTTCATCGGTATCGGCGCGGGCTTGCCCGTCAT
>JALWDV010000734.1 GCA_027036755.1 Anaerolineae bacterium | reverse complement strand
CTTTGGAGCCGGACGACAACGCCATCTACTGGGTGCGACGATCCAAGTTTACGGGCGGACTCACCCTGAATCGGGCGCCGCTGCACGTGGGCGACATCATCGAAGAAAACATCTTTCGGGCCAAAGATACGGTCATCCTCACCTCGGCCACTTTGCGCACCGCCAACAGCTTCGATTACATCCGCAACCGGCTCAACGCCATCGATGTGGAGGAGCTGGCGCTGGATAGTCCTTTCGATTACAAGAAAAACGCGCTGGTTTATCTCCCCACCGACATGCCCGAGCCCAACAAGCCCGATTATCAGGCCCGGGTGGAAGATGCCATCGTGCAGCTCAGCCTGGCCACCCAGGGGCGGCTCATGGCCCTGTTCACCTCCTACGCCCAGCTTTTGCGCACGGCCGAAAACATCCGCCTCCTGCTGGAGGAGGCCGGATTCACCCTGTTCGTGCAGGGCCAGGGCGGCTCTCGCCAGCAGATTCTCTCCGCATTCCGCCAGACGGATCGGGCGGTGATCATGGGCACCCGCAGCTTTTGGGAGGGAGTGGATGTGCAGGGCGAAGCCCTGAGCGCGCTGATCATCACCAAACTGCCCTTTGCCGTGCCCAACGACCCCATCGTCTCCGCCCGTTCCGAGACATTCGACTCCCCCTTCTATCAATTCTCCGTGCCCGAGGCCATCCTCAACCTGCGGCAGGGCTTCGGGCGTCTGATCCGCTCCACCAGCGACCGGGGCATCGCCGTGCTGCTGGACAAGCGGCTGGTCAGCAAGCGCTACGGGCGGTTGTTCCTGGAATCCTTGCCCGATGCCCGGGTCTACAAAGCGCCCCTGGCCCATCTGCCCGACATCGCCCGGCGCTGGCTGGCGGGCGATGAGCTGCCCCGGCCCCCGCGGCGGGGATACAGCAGTCCGCCCCCGCCGCCTCCGCCCCCCACCATCGACGAGCCGCCGGGGTGGCTGTAAATCTCCTTCTGGCAACCCGACGTAACTACTAAGGCGTAGCCACCACTTTTTGCCACGAAGACACGAAGAAAGGCGAAGGCACGAAGTATTTTTCTTTATTTTTTCCTTCGTGTCTTCGAAAAACTTCGAGCCTTCGTGGCTTTTGGTGACTTAAAGTCAAGTACGTTAGCAGTTACAACCCGACACAAACTCCCGGACGCCCCGATATTTGCGTGCGAGGCCTTTGCCAGCGACGTGGAACGTCAAACGTAAAACGTCAAACGTCATGGGAAAATTCCGGCGCCGATAGCGATTTGACGTTTGACGCATGACGATCGACGTTCTCGGACAAAAATTCCGGTGGAGAAAAGACATGTCGCCGAACCTGTGTCAGGTTGTTAGATGTTCCTTATCTGTTTTTGACAATTCCCGCTCTTTCCATAAAATAATGACGACCCATTTCATTACTTCCCAGGAGAACCACAACTTATGATTGGCGTTGAACAACTACGCAAAGGCACGATTTTCACCCTCGATGGCGAATTGTATCGCGTGCTCGAATACGAGCATCGCAAGATGGGGCGCGGCGGCGCCACCATCCGCGTCAAGGCCCGCAACCTGCGCTCCGGGGCCACCATCGAAAAAACCTTCCCCAACGGCAACAAGGTGCAGGATGTCCGTCTGGAGCACGCCAATGTCCAGTATCTTTACAATGACGGACATTTCTATTACTTCATGGATACCGAAACCTACGAGCAGATCATGCTCACCGACGCCCAGTTGGGCGATCTGGCGAAATATCTGACCGATGGGTTGGAGATCAAGGTGGAAACCTACGAGGGCGAGCCCATCAGCATCGAACTGCCCAAGACCGTGGACTTGAAGGTGGTGGAGGCTGAGCCCGGCTTCGCCGGCGATACGGCCAACGCTCCCAGCAAGAGCTGCACCACCGAGACGGGCCTGAAGGTGCAAGTGCCCCTCTTCGTGCAGGTGGGCGACACCATTCGCGTCAACACCGAGTCGGGCGAGTACATCACCCGCGTTTCGTCATAGCGCGCATCCAGAAATTATTTCCCTTTCTCATCCAGGCCGCCGGAGCTTCGCCCCCACCCCGGCCCTCCCCCGCCAGTCGCTTCGCTCCTTTGCAGGGGAGGGAGCCGCTGGTTTGCAGAGGATTTTTCGGGCGAGGATGCTCGACATGTCTGGCGGTGGCTGGGCGTTCGGGACTGTGAGCTTTTCTGCTTTGAAAATAGAACACGGATGAACACAGAAAAACACGGATAATTCAAAAAATCTGTGACCGAAGGCCGTGTCAATCCGTGTCCTCGTCTTTCATCGGTATCGGCGCGGGCTTGCCCGTCATC
>JALWDV010000733.1 GCA_027036755.1 Anaerolineae bacterium | reverse complement strand
GCTCCAGACCGTCCAACTTCTCGCTGACGCCGATGAATTTGATGGGCACGCCGGTGACCGCGCGCATAGAGATGGCCGCGCCGCCGCGGGCGTCGCCATCCACCTTGGTGAGGATGAGGCCCGTCAGGCCCACCTGCTTGTGGAAATCGGTGGCCACGCGCACCGCCTCCTGACCAGTCATGGCGTCGGCCACCAGCAAGACCTCGTTGGGCCTGGAGAGGGTCTTGATCTTGACCAGCTCATCCATCATCTGTTCGTCGATGGTGAGCCGACCTGCGGTGTCGATGATGACCACGGTGCGGGCTTCCTTTCGGGCCCGCCGCAGCGCCCGGTTCACGATCTCCGGCGGCGGCGGCTCAATGCCTTCGCTGTGCACCGGAATATCGAGCTGCTCGCCCAGCACTTCGAGCTGTTTGACCGCGGCCGGGCGATAGGTGTCGGCCGCCACCAGCAGCGGGCGCTGGCCCTGCTTGCGCAGGCGTTTGGCCAGCTTGGCCGCGGTGGTGGTCTTGCCCGAACCCTGCAAGCCCACCAGCATGATGACATGCGGCGGATTGCCCGAGAGATTCAGGGGCTCGGCCTCGCCCAGGGTCTTGACCAGCTCCTCGTGGACGATCTTGATGACTTGCTGTGCGGGCGACAGACTGCGCATGACGTCTGCGCCCACCGCGCGTTCCTTCACCCGGGCAACAAAGTCCTTCACCACCTTGTAGTTGACGTCGGCCTCCAGCAGGGCCAGGCGAACCTGACGCAACGCCTTATCGACGTCAGCCTCGGTGAGACGACCTTTTTTGCCCAGGTTGTCGAATACGTCCTGGAGTTTGTCAGAAAGATTGTCGAACACGGATGATTTCAGTGCAGGTGAGAATGACAAGCGCGCGGAAGCGCCAAATAATAATTGTAATGGGTGACCTCGGTTTGGTCAAATTCCGCGCCCGCCCAGAAGCGCGCCTGAATCATCCTGGCACGCGAAGGCTGAAATGATTGGGGGGCGTCCCATTTCGGTTGGAAGCGTTTGCCACGTCCGCCCGGCGATGAAGTCGCCGGGCTACAAAACAGCGCCGGATAAATCCGGCTAGCCCCGAAGGGGCGCTGTTTCTAGCCGGGGGACTTCATCCCCCGGCGCTGGCGGCGGGCGCGAAGCGCCCCGTTAATGAATGGATTATTTTAACTTTCCAACTCATTTGGGACACACCCAAATGATTGTATGGGTTGCTATGATAATGCGCCGCGCCAGATGTGCGATCCGGCGCACTTTTCCCGTTTAACCCGCCGGATTACGAATCCGGCGGGACGCAAGCGCAAGCAGCTAACGATACAACGCCTCACGCCTCCTTGCACCAGGCGTAAATTGCAGCGTGGCTATTCTTCGCCCAATCGATTCTTACGCAAAAACTTCCATCCCCAGGGCAGAAGAAGCGTGGCGAGAAGCAACTTCAAGAGATCGCCGGGGATGAAAGGCAACAATCCCGCGGCTAATACGCGCTCGCTGCCCACGAAACGGGCCAACCAGAATAGCCCGAAAACGTAAATGACAATGTTGCCGAAGGCCATAGCCAGGAAAGTGGTCCAGCCTTGTCGATCCCAACCTCTTTCAGCCAACATGCCCACGAGAAAAGCGGCGACGAGAAATCCCGCCAGATAGCCGCCCGTCGGTCCCGCCAGGTGGGCCAGGCCGGTCGCCCCGCCGGTGAAGGCAGGCAGGCCGAAGCCGCCCGCAGCCAGATAAACAAGCACGCCCAGGCTTCCCCGACGGCTGCCCAGCAAGGCCCCCGTCAGAAGCACGGCCAGGGTTTGCCCGGTGACGGGAACAGGGCTGAAAGGCAGAGGGATGGCGAATCGGGCCGACAGGGCTATGAACAGCGCTCCGCCAACAATCCAGAAAATATTGTAAAGAAGGGCGTGAGGTTTAACAGATGGACGCAAAACATCAACGTAAGTCATTCGACCTCCTATCCTATCGATGAGTGATAGGATTATACCTCACAATCCTCGCGAGCGGCAATCTGATGGTCGACATGGGCGATGCCGCAGTCGGCTTAAGAATGTTCAGAAATTAAATCAGCCATCGTGGCGTTTGGTGCGTCCGCCCGGCGATGAAGTCGCCGGGCTACAAAACAGCGCCGGATAAATCCGGCTAGCCCCGCAGGGGCGCTGTTCCTAGCCGGGGGACTTCATCCCCCGACGCTGGCGGCGGGCGCGAAGCGCCCCGGGCCTATAACCGGATTATTTTATCAATGTTCGTAACTGCTAAGGTAGGCTGTCTGTTTTCGGTGGATTGGCTTCTGCTGCGGCAGGCCCCCCT
>JALWDV010000732.1 GCA_027036755.1 Anaerolineae bacterium | reverse complement strand
CCGGGCTACAAAACAGCGCCGGATAAATCCGGCTAGCCCCGAAGGGGCGCTGTTTCTAGCCGGGGGACTTTATCCCCCGGCGCTGGCGGCGGGCGCGAATCGCCCCGCCAATGAATGGATTATTTTAACTTTCCAACTCATTTTGGACACACCCTAGTCAAAACAGCCGCCGCGCGACGGCGCGCCGACAGGAACGCGAAACCCTTGTCACGTCATTCCGACGACCGCAGGGAGAAGGAATCTCCCAGGTGCGACGCACCTTGCTTCTTTTTCCCTTTGCGCCTTTGCATCTTTGCGTGAGATCGATTTTCAAACAGCCCAGCGTCGGACCCGCCCGCGCCCATCACACTCAGCGACAACATCACCGTGAACAATCTCAACGATATTATCGAAACAATCAGACAGGATTTCGAGGCTCGCAACGCAGCCCGGGACGCCGCGCTCAAACGCTCGCGCGAGCTCATCCGCTACTGCTCCCTCAGCATCCGCGCCTGTCATCGCCATGAATTCGAGCAGGCCCTGGATTTGCTGGTCAAGGTGGATGAGCTGGCCGACAGGATGACCGCAGACCTGGTCAATTATCCTGATCTCTACCACGCGGGATACACTCGCGATGCGCTGAAAGAGGTGACCGAGGCGCATCTGGTCTATGCGCTGATTCACCACGATCCCCTGCCCACGCCCGCTGACCTGGGCGTGCCCAACAGCGCCTATCTGGGAGGATTGGCCGAGGCCGCCACCGAGATGCGGCGCTACATCCTCGATCTCATCCGCCGGGATAGACTGGAGGAGGCCGAGGCGTATTTCGTCAAGATGGACGATATTTACAGCGTCCTGGTCACCATCGATTTTCCCGACGCCATCACCGGCGGGCTGCGGCGTCAGACCGACATCGTGCGCGGGGTTACCGAGCGCACCCGCGGCGATCTGACCGTGGCCGTGCGGCAGCGCAGGCTGGAACGGGCGCTGCACGATTTCGAGGAGCAGGTGAGCCGTTCCTGAGCGCCGCTGATGACCCGACCCGACGAGATTATCTCCGCCAGCGAAATCGGCCAGTGGACCTATTGCCACCGGGCCTGGCTTTGGGCCCGGGCGGGCGAGGCGAATCGCAACGTCGAGGCCCTGAGCCGCGGCCAGGCCGCGCATCAACGCCACAGCGGCGACGTCGCCCGCGCTCAGACGCTGCGCTGGCTGGGCCTGGCGCTCGTCGCGCTGGCTATGCTGCTTTTGGCGGCCATGCTCGTTTCGGGGCTCATGGGCTGATCGCCCCTCGTCTCTTATCCTCGCTATCTCATGTCTGCTGATCGTTCCATCTTTCTGGCGCTGGCTGTGGTTTTGCTGCTTTTGGGCCTGGGATTGCTGGCGATTTCCCGTCGCCGGCGGAAGACCGCGGGACTGCCTCCGGGCGCGATCGTTTACACCGATGCGGGCGACTGGCGTCGCAACGAGCGCCCGCTCTTTTCCAACCGCTATCGTCTGGCGGGCAAGCCCGATTATCTGGTGCGACAAGGGCGGCAAGTCATCCCGGTGGAGGTGAAATCCACCAGCCTGCGCGGACGAGAGCCCTACGATTCCCACAAGATGCAGTTGGCTGCGTATTGTCTGCTGGTGGAGGATGCGCTGGGCGTGCGGCCCAGTCACGGCGTTCTCAAATACGCGGACATCGCCATCCGCGTGGATTACACCGATGACCTGCGCCGCGGCGTGTTGTCGATCCTGGATGAGATGCGTCGGGCCCTGCACGCCCGAGACATCCCCCGCAGCCACGATGATCCCAGACGCTGCCGCGCTTGCGGCTATCGAGATGTGTGCGATGAGGCCTTGTGAGCGCTCCGCGGATCGCTGGCGCTGCGTCTCTTTGCTATAATCACGCCATGAAGAAAGCCGTCAAATCTTTGATCGAAACCATGACGCCGGCGGGCGTGCAGGCCCGGATTTTTCGGGCGTATGTACGTCTCAGCACCCGGGGAGATCGCTACGAATGCCCGCTGTGCGGAGCGCGTCTCAACACCCTGTGGCCGCGCGGGCTGGATCATCCGGTTCTGAAAGCTTACGACATCATCGGGGGCGGCTATCGGGAGCAGGCGTCATGCCCCATCTGCGGCTCCACCGAGCGGGAGCGCCTGGTTTGGCTCTACATAAAACATCGCACCGATTTGCTCCGCCGTTCCGCCCGCCTGCTGCATGTGGCCCCCGAGCCGCAATTGGGCAAGGTGTTGCAACAGATGGCGCAGTTGGATTATCTCAGCGCGGATTTATACGATGAAAATGTGATGGTGCGGATGGACATCACCGACATCCAGTATCCTGACGCCAGTTTCGACGCCATCATCTGCAATCATGTGCTGGAGCACGTGCCGGAGGATGGGCGGGCCATGCGCGAGCTGCATCGGGTGTTGACGCCCGGCGGCTGGGCCATCCTGCAGGTTCCGGTCAGCGAGAAAATCCAGACGTCGGTGGAAGACCCTGACGTCGTCACGCCCGAGGAGCGGGCCCGGGTCTTTGGCCAGGAAGATCATGTGCGCATCTACGCCCGCCGCGACTATCTGGCCCGGCTGGCGGCCGCGGGCTTTGCGGTGGAGTCTTTCGACTGGTGGGAGGCGGGCCCCGCGTTCGGCGCTCCCGACAATCGCTATGGCCTGATGCCGCGCGAGACGCTGTTTGTCGCCCGAAAGTGATGCGCCGGGCTTATCCCGACGCAACGTTCAGAAAGTTCTTGAGAATCTGAATTCCCACCTGCTGACTCTTTTCGGGATGGAATTGCGCCCCCCAGATGTTGCCGCGGCGCACCATAGACGCGTATCGAAATCCGTAGTCGGTGAGGGTCAGCACATCGTCCGGGTTGGTGGGATCGCAGTAGTAAGAATGGACGAAGTAGGCGTAAGCGCCATCCTTCACGCCCGCCAGCAGGGGATCGGGCCGCTGGATGTGAAGCTGGTTCCAGCCGATTTGCGGAATGCGCAAGGAATCGGGGAATTTGCGCACCCGGCCCGGCAGCAGGCCCAGCCCGCGCCATTGCCCCATCTCTTCGCTGACTTCGAACAGCATTTGCATGCCCACGCAGATGCCCAGCAGCGGGATGTCATCCGCCACCACCCGCTGCACGATGGGCGTGAGGCCCGCGGTGCTGAGATTGGTGATGCACGCGCCAAACGCGCCCACGCCGGGCAGGATCACCCCGTCGGCGCTGAGGATTTGATCCTGATCCGCGGTCAGGGTCACGCTTTGGGTCATCTTCGCTTCGCGAATGGCCCGTTCCACGGCTTTTTCAACGCTGCGCACGTTGCCGATTTTGTAGTCGAGAATTGCTATCATTGGTTCTGCTGAAAAGATTCGTCTCACGCAAAGTCGCAAAGACGCCAGGGGACAAAGAAAAGATTAATGAACAATGATCAAGGGCGGGGGAACGGCGTGGTCTTCACTTTAATCATTGGCTGCACTGAAAAAACCTTCAACACGGAGGCACAGAGTGCACGGAGGAAGAAAAAGGTGAGATTTGGAGAGGAATTTCTCTGTGAACTACCACTATTTTCTCCGTGTCCTCCGTGTCTCTGTGGTGAAATGACCTTTTTGCAGTGGAGCCATCATTACTCATTAATCATTGAAAGGCCCCTTGCCCGTCAAATCAACATTCCTTTGGTGGATGGCACGCCCGAGCGGCGGGGATCGGGCCGGGAGGCCGCGTCCAGCGCCCGGCCAAAGGCCTTGAACAGGGCTTCGCATTGATGATGATCGTTGCGGCCATATTCGACCCGGGCGTGCAGATTCATGCCCGCATGAATCGCCACGCTCTCGAAGAAGTGGCCGATGAGGTCCGTGCCCAGGCCGCCGATGCGGGGCGTATGCCAGTCGGCCCGGAAGACGCAATAGGGCCGTCCGCCCAGATCGATGGCGACGAAAGCCAGGGCTTCATCCATGGGCGTGTAGCTGTGGGCCGTGCGCACGATGCCCGAATGATCGCCCAGGCTCCGGGCGATGGCCTTGCCCAGGCAGATGCCCACATCCTCCACGGTGTGATGCTCGTCGACGTGCAGATCGCCCCGGGCCTCGACGCTGAGATCGAACAGCCCGTGGTGTGCAAACAGGGTGAGCATGTGATCGAAGAATCCGATGCCCGTATCGATTTGCGCCCGGCCGGAGCCGTTCAGGTTCAGAGAAAGTTTGATGTCCGTTTCGTTGGTTTTGCGGGTAATGGTGATCATAAGTTTGCTTTGAAAATAGCGTAATCGCTGATTGCTGAAGGTTGACAAATCCAACATCGGGTGAGTCTGCAACCGGCGTGATGCGTAACTCGTGCTGCGTGAGGTCGTTACGCATCACGCATCACGCATTACGGCTCTCTTACGTCATTTCGAGGGAGCGCAGCGACCGAGAAATCCCCCTGCAATCGCGGAGATTCCTCCTCCCCGCGGTCGTCGGAATGACGTTACAAGGGATTTTCATTGCCCGAAGGAGGGAGGCGGAAGCTGGCCGCCGCAGTGCAATCGATACCAGGCCGCCTCTTGCGGGTAATGGTCGAGGGCCTGTTGGCGGGCCTGCTCCCCCATCTCGGCGGCGATGGGGAGTTGCTCCTTGATCGCGTTGGCGTGATAGCGGGGAAGCGTCAGCAGCGGATCGCCGATGCTTCTATCCGCCTCTTGCAGGGGAACCCAGTTGAACATGACCGGGCCGTTGGGATAGATGGTGAAGCCGATCTTGAAGCCCGCCTGACGCGCGGTGCGCACCGCGTAGCGGGTGTAGTTGCCGCCGGGCCAGATGTAGGCGATGGGGCGATAGCCGAAATGCTCCTCGAAGTAGGGGATGGGCCCGTAAATCTCCTCGCGGATGGTCTTTTTGGGCGTGCCGGGCAGGATGTAAACATGGCGCAGGCTGTGGCATTGCACATCCACGCGGCCTGTGGCGTAAAGGGCCTCGATGCGCTCCCACAGGCCCGGAATGTTATCCGTGTTGCTGATGATCCAGGATGAGATGACCGTCCAGTCGTATTTTTTGAGGAAGGGCATGAAATCTTCCTGGATCACCGGCACGCGGCGGTCGTCCACGAAGAGCATCAGCGAGCGGGGCGGGATTTTGGCGTTGTGATACAAGAAATCGACGGCCTGCTGCGCGGTGATGGTCTGAAAGCCCAGGCGATGCGCTTCGCGCATGGTTTGTTTGAAATAGGTCCGATCCACGCCCCGTTCGCCCTTGGCGTGTTTCACCCGATGGTACATCACCGGCACGATAATGGTTCCCGGCGCGGCGTTGTCTGGATCCCAGCGCATCCGCAGGTATTCGCATGTATCGTCGATGTAGGTCACTGGCTTGGCCACGCGCAAAACGGCTTTGCTCTGGAAGAGGGGCGGCGGCTCGGGCGTGATGTTGGGATCAATGGTCGCTCGGGGCTGGGGCGTGGCGGTGGCTGTGGCGGTCGCGAGCGGTGGGGCGGTCTCTTGCGGGCTGGCGGCCGGGGCGATTGTGGCCTGTGGCCCGGGACTGGCTTCCAGGTGGATGACCACGGGCGTGCGTTGCACCGCTGCGCCATCATCCCTGCCGCATGCAGCCAGTGCGCCCGCCAGCATGATGATGAAGGAGCACCACAAAACGGCTTTGCGCAACCTCGCCATTGCTGTCATAATCGCCTCAAGAGAGTTGTCAGACGTTCGGTTTGTTCGGGCCGCCCCGCGCTGATGCGGATGAAATCCCTCAGTCCTGGCTTGTCGTAATAGCGGATGAGCGCGCCTTCTTCGAAAAGCCGTCGGTGCAGTTTCCTTGCGGAGCGGCCTTCCACCCGGCTCAGCACGAAATTCGCCTGGCTGGGCAGGGGATGGAGGTGGGGGATCTCCTGCAGGATGCGGTAGAGCCGCTCCCGCTCCTCTTTGATGAGCTGGATGCGGGCCCGCAGCGTGGGCAAATCCTGCAGGCTGGCCAGGCCCGCGACCGTGGCCGCCACATTCACATTGTAGGGCTGCTTGAACTTCCACAGGGCCTCCATCAGGGCCAGGGGGAAGACGCCGTAGCCCAGGCGCAGGCCTGCCAGGCCCGCCCATTTCGAGAAGGTGCGCAACACCGCCAGATTGGGCGTCTGGGGGACGAGCGAGGCAGCAGATGGGGCGTCCGCGAATTCGATGTACGCCTCATCCACCACCACCAGCAAGGGCAGCGCCAGCAAGCGCTCCAGGTCTTGCCGCGAGATGAGCCCGCCATCGGGGTTGTTGGGGGATGTGAGGAACAATATCCTGGCCCGGCCTTGGCTCTGCGCCACCGCGGCCTCGATGCCCGCCACATCCAGGCTGAAATCATCCCGTCGCGGCGCGTCGATGACCTGGCCCAGGCTGAGGCGGGCGTCGAAATCGTACATGCCAAAGGTGGGTGGGCAGTTGATCACCACGTCGCCCGGCTGCAACAGCACCCGGCAGAGATAATCGATGAGCTCATCCGCGCCGTGTCCGGGCAAGATGTATTCGGCCGGAACGCCCGCGTATTCGGCCAGGGCCGCGCGCAGCTCGGTCTGCTGCGGATCGGGATAGATGTGATACCAGGGATAGCTCTGCAGCGCCTCGATGACCCTGGGCGACGGGCCGTAAGGGTTCTCGTTGGCGTCCAGCTTGATGATGTCGGCGGGATCGCGGCCCATCTCGCGGCTCAGGGCCTCGAAGGGCTTGACGGGCGTGTAGGGGGCCATCCGGGCGATGTCGGGCCGGATGAGACGGGTGAGCAGGTCGTCGGGCATGGGATTGGTGTGGTCGGCGGGAGGCAGGCGCGTCGTCCATCGCAAGTGCGACGCGTCTTAAATTGGTCATAGTGGCGTTTGCTGCGCCCGGCCGGCGATGAAGTCGCCTACAGGTGCGACGCACTTACCACTGTTTCAAGTGCGTCGCACCTTTGAGCTAGCCCCGCAGGGACGCTGTTTCTAGCCGGGGGACTTCATCTCCCGGTGCTGGCGGTGGACGCGAAGCGTCCCTCTGCCTATGACCAGATTATTTTGTCGATGTCCATCATACAGCGTTTGGCAAACGGAATGACCGACTAAATTGATACGTTGTCATGTCCAGCAATTCCAAATTTAGAATCCGCAAGCGGCAAGGAGGCGATTTCATTCTTCCCGGCCTCCCTTTTGCCCCCACCCCGCCCCTCCCCCGATACTCGCTGCGCTCGTGTTCGGGGGAGGGAGATGCTCA
>JALWDV010000731.1 GCA_027036755.1 Anaerolineae bacterium | reverse complement strand
ATCGTCCACGGCCTCGAAAAAAGGCTCCCAGCCCAGCCGCCCGGCCAACATGCGGGTGAGGGTGGATTTGCCCACCCCCACGTTGCCAGCGATGGCGATGAATCGCTTGGTCATGCGTCCTCCAGCAGATTATGCAGCCGGGCGTCGAAATCCCGTTGCCAGTTGCGTCCCATCTTGCGCACGTAGGCCGCCTCGAGATCGATGCCGGTGTAATTGGCCAGTTTCAGCAGATAAGCCAGCACATCGGCCATCTCCTCAGCAAGCAAATCGCGGCGGCCATCGATGGCCCGATCCAGGGCCTCTTGATAATTGCCCGTCTTCTCGGCCAGCCGCTCCGCCTCGATGAGAGCCAGCTTCACCTCGCGCCCCACCTCGCCCACCTCCTCGGTAAGCCCGGCGAAATTCATGCCCAGGTCCGAGCCAAAGCCCTTCTCCTGATCCAGCGCCCGGTGGAAGCGCTGGAAATCCCCCAAGCGACGGCGGCCGCCCTTGAGGATGCGGATGCCCGTGGGCGGGGCCTGCTCCTTGAGCTCGGGCAGCGCCTGTTGGATGGCGCCCTTTTCCAGCGCGGCGCGCACCAGGCCCATGACATAGGCCCGGTCTTCATCCGACCGCACGAAATCGAGATCGTTGGCGTCGATGGTCAGCACGGGCGCGCTGGCGTAGCTGCTGAAGAACTCGTTGTAGGCGCGGCGCAGGCTGTCGATGTAATCCCGGGCCATGTTGCGCTCGTAAGGCCGGTCGCGCATGGCGATGCGATCCATGAGCACATCGGTGCTGGCCCGCAGAAACACCACCAGATCGGGCGTGGGAATCTGCTCTCCCAGGATTTTGTGCACCCGCTCATACATGGCCAGCTCGTCATTGGCCAGGTTGAGATGGGCGAAAAGCCGATCCTTGTCGAAGAGATAATCGCTGACGAGCCGCTTGCGGGTGAGGGTCTGGGGGATGACGCGGCTCTGCTGATGATAGCGGCTGATGAGGAAGAAAATCTGCGTCTGGAAGGCGTAGCGGGCCCGGTCGGCGTAGAAATCGCTGAGGAAGGGATTTTCCTCGAAGACCTCCAGCAGAAGCGAAGCTTTCAGCTCCTCCGAGAGCATTCGGGCCAGGGTTGTTTTCCCCACTCCGATGGCCCCTTCGATGGCGATGTATTCGTTGTATGGCATGGCGAATGATTGTAAATTTGTTGCAGGATGAGAAAGAGCACAGGATGTTTTATAGCGATCTTATCGGATTTTTGGGTGTAAGGGCAATGTTATGGGTGAATGATGAGGGGTTGGGCGGATAGTGATTGACTACGCGCAAAGTAAAAATATCGCACACGAAGACGCAAAGCCGAATGTCCGAAGCCTGCTAATCTACGCCGCGGGCTTTTTCTCGCGTAACGCCTCGCCGCGCTCTTCACTGGCCCGCTCCCCACGCGTTGCGGCGATGGCTGGGCCCGCCGCCCGCCCCCGCGGCTCGTCCTCCTGCCGCAGCCGCACTCGGCTCTTCTCGTGCGGAAACTTGGCTGCCACGGGCTCGTACACGCTGCGGATGACGTCCATGTCTCGTTTTATGTCACCTGTCGGCTCGTAAACGCGCTGAATGCCCACTTCCTTTTTCTCGAAATCCATGATAGCCAGCACCAGGGGGACTTTAGCGCCCAGGGCGATGTAGTAGAAGCCCGACTTCCAGTAATCGGTGCGCCGTCGCGTGCCCGAAGGCGGGATCAGCAACGCCAGCTCCTCCCGCTGCTCGAAGGCCTGCACCATCTGCTCCACCAGGTTGTTGCGCTGACTGCGGTCGATGGGGATGCCGCCCATCCAACGCAGGATGGGCCCCAGCGGGCCGCGGAACACTGAATTCTTGATCATGAAGGAGATGCGAATATCAAACGCCAGCGCTCCCAGGTAGAAATAGAGGAAATCCCAGTTGGAGGTGTGGGGCGCGCCCACCATGACGTATTTTTTGCAGGTCGGGCGCTGGCCGATGAGCTCCCAACCCAGGAGATGCAGGACGAAGAGGGCGAGTTTGGAAACCATGCCCGCAATGATACCGCAAGGCCGGGCGGGCGGCCAAACCCGCGGGCGTAAAGCGCCAGGTGTGGTGGTTGCAGGGCCGAATGACGTAGGAGAGCTTATTTTCAGAGTAACTACTAAGGTCGCCACCCGAAAACCACCAAGAACACTAAGACACAAAGGCACAAAGGAAAATTTATACATTTTTTCTTCGTGTTCTTAGTGCCTTTGTGCCCTTTGTGGTTTGTTAACCGGGGTACGTTAGCAGTTACTTTTCAGAGCAAACAAAAAAGGACGGCCCGAAAGCCGTCCTTGTCTTTTTCTGATGAGTGTTTTTTGATCAGGGGCTGCGCTGGAAGAAGAGAGTCCAGTTGTCGGTGGTCGTCAGGGTCATTTTGTTGCCATCAACCTTGAAGTGGTTCGCGTTGAGCAGCAGGGTGAAGTATTCCGTCTCCTGTTCCATGATGGGCTGGTCGCAGATCTTCTGGCTCTGATTCATCGGCCCGAACTTGATCTCATCGGCGTTGATGAGCTGGTAAACGCCCTGATAGGTGTTGCAGCCGCCGTTGCCGGAGTAATTGCCGTCGTCGGCCAGCACCAGGGTGATCTGAGTGCCGGGAAGCAGTTCGATGGGAGCCTGGCGTCCTTGGGCCCGACCGGTCATGCTCCAGGCGCCGAGGATCTCGTTGCCGGGAGGCGTGGGCGTAGGGCCAACCGTGGGCGCGGGCGTCAGCGTCGGCTCCTCGGTGGGAGCGGGCGCGCTGGAGATGCGCACCATCATGCTCGTGCGGCCTTGCAGGCCGTTCCGGTCCGTCACGGTCAGGAAGACGTTGTAATCGCCGGGCTGCAGGTAGATGTGGGTGACGTTCTCGCCCACAGCCGTCTGCCCGTCGCCAAAGTCCCACTCGTAACGCTGGATGGGGGAGGAGCCGTGGGAATCGCTGCCGCTGAAGGACAGGGTGTCGCCCGCCACGCCCGTCTTGGGGCCGCTGATGACGGCCACGGGCGGCGTCTGCACTTCCTGCACCGTCACGCGCACGCTGGCCCTGCCAGTTTGATTCAGGTCGTCGGTGACAACCAGGGAAACGTCGTACTGCCCGGCGTTGTTGTAGGTGTGGACGGGATTGACGTCGGTGGAGCTTGCGCCGTCGCCAAAATCCCACTGGAACATGACGATTTTATGGCCCGGCGCAGCGGTCGAGCGCTCACCCTTGAACTGGGCGGGCTCGCCAGCCACAATCTGCTGAGCGGGAAGATCGATGACGGGAACAGGCGCTTCGACGGTGATAGGCTCCCACGAAACGCTGATGCGGCCAACGCCGCCGCTCTTGAAGTAATCGATGCGCAGGTCATGATCGCCGGCATCGAGGAGGCCGCTCTGGGCGGTCAGGGTGCGGTTGCCGCTGGCCACCCAATCATCGATGAGCAATCGGCCATCCAGCCACAGCCGCACACCGCCTTCCAGGCTCGCGGTGAATAGATAATCGCTGTTCTCGAACGCGGCCTTGCGGCTCCAGCGCACCGAGTAGTTGTCGCTGGGCAGGCCCGGAGCGGGCGCGCCGGTTCCCCAATCGAAGTTGATGGTCTGGTCGTTGCGAATCAGAACGGGCTTGCCCTTCAAATCGGGATTGTCGAAGTATTCGCCCTTCCAGTCGGTGATGACGACGGGCGTGGCCGTAGGCAGGGGCGGCGCTTGCAGCACCGGGACGTTCTCGGTGTTCTGGGTTTTGACGTCGCCATTTGCAACCCAACCAGCGCCATTGGGCCCGGAGGGAAATCGGAAGGCCCACCAGCTTTTGTCTTCATTGGAGCCGACGATCTCAGCGCCGAGGCCCTCTTTCAGGACGCCGATCTGCTGATAGTCGGTGCTGGGGCCAGCATAGATGTTGGTGTCGCGGGTGGCGATCAGAGACGCCACGTCTGGTTGGGCCGTGGGCGGCACGGCGGCGGATACGGTGGGAATTACGGTGGGAATGGGGGTGATGACAGGGGCGGGCTCGGCGCCGCCGCCGATCATGGAAACCAGGGCCCAGATGAGGCCCGCAATCAAAATCAGCGCGCCGATGATGATTACGACCTTGGCGCCGGTGCTGGCGTTCGCCCAAAAGCCGCCTTCGTCGTTGGCGGGCGGCGGAGGCGTCGCGCCGCCGCCATTGCCTGCTGCGGGCGGCGGAACGGGCGTTGCCGCGTCCATGCTTTGCGTGGGTTGACTCTGCGGGGCGGGCGAGCCTGCTCCGGCAGCGTTCTGTTGTTTTTCGGCCATAAAATGCCTCCTTTTGCGAGTTCTGGCGAGAGGGGGATTGGGTTCTAAAACCGGGCCTGGATATACCGGGCGGCCTGACTGAAAGACAATGGCTGACTGGCGTTTCCGGCGCGGATGTAGAATTTTTCCGTATTGTTCTCCTTGAGAAAGATAGGACGATCGGCCGGCATTGCATAAACATGGCAAACCGTTTTGCCGTCCTTCTCATAGAATTCGAGTTTGATAAGGCGACGATATTCGACGCCGATCATCTTGTTGAAAGCCAGATTGAAGGTGTTTTCCCAACCATCGAGGTTGGGCTTCTTCAGGCCCTTCATATCCGCTTCGATGCCCAGGATGTTGCCCTCATCATCGACGCCGATGAGCAGGTGGCCGCCCCGCGAGTTCATAAATGCGGCCAGGCTCTTCATCACGGGGGTATAAAGCTTTTTGTTGATGCGCTGCTGGCGATAATCCCACATGAGGCTGGATTTGTATTCCACGAACTGGGATTCGCCCTCAGCAAGCAATTCCTCCACCGATTTGGGCGGGGCGATCTCGCGCTGCATGGCAATGGCGTTCTGCTTGAGATCATCGATGCGCTCCGCCACCAGATTCGGATCGGGAATGTCTCTGATTTTGATGGCCCGATCCTGGTCCGGGCGCAGCAGAGAAATGCTGCCGTACCCTAGACGCCGGGCGAGGGGGCCTTGTTCCACTTTCGCTTCGGATATTTGAGAATAATCCACGATTCGCCTGGGGGCGCCGTTCGGGCCTTGCTGAAAGTAGATGCCATCCGCATCCAGCTTGTATCGCGGCAGATACCAGAGGACAAACGCCATGGAGATGGCCAATATCTGCAACAGCGTCATAAAAAGCGTCCAGATCAGCAGAAACGGGATGCGGCTGACGAAGCCAATCGACTCATAGAGGCTTTGAACATCGACCGACAGCAGCAAAACCACCGGAATCAGCGCAAAAATGACGACGATGAGGATCAGTTTTTTCAGAAAAACAAAAGGGCTTTGTCTCAAAATTTCAGTCTGCATATCGAAGGTAAGAGTGTTTCATGCAACGGCTAACGTATGCCAGTTGGTAGTCTCTTTCATCAAACCTGACAGGTTCTCGTATTAATTCAAGCGAAAACGACCTTAGCAGTTGCCGTTTCAGAACAATAAAGAAGGACGGCCACAAAGCCGTCCTCCATTGACTGCTTACGAAATTAAGGGGTGAGGAAAAACGTCCCCGCATCACCGGAGCTTGAAGCCCTGATAGATGCTGAGAATGCCGCCGGCGATCAGGAAGATGCCGACCACCCAGGGCAGGGCCAGCGCACCGCTCAGGGGTGACATGATCAGGATAATGCCCAGGAAAACCGAGAGAGCGCCCAGGATGCCGGAGCCCCAGCCACCGCCTTTGAAGGCGGCGATGAGCAGCATAATGCCCATGAAAATGCCCCAGAAGCCCAGGACGAAGACAAAGGCCGTGCCCAGCCCGAGCGCCGCTTCAATCGGATTGGCGAAGACGAGGAACAAACCAGCGACGATGCTCAGGAGGCCGAGGAAGAGATTCCAACCCCAGGCGGTGCGATCCTGAAACATGTGGATCAACTGGACGATGCCCGAAACGATCCAGTAGATGCCGATAAATCGGGCGGCGACAATGGACGTGACGCCCGGCTGCACCAGGAAGAAAAGGCCCAGGAGGACAGAGAGAACGCCAAAGACCAGCGGCATCCACCACTTTTCCTGAGGCGCGTTGTTCATGGAAGTGGCAGCAGACATGTTGATTACTCCTTTTGATGAATGAGAAAACGTACCAAAAAGCGATCAAAACGTTTCAGCAACATACATTGTAGGTTATTTCCAGAAACGAGTCAATTTTTCGTGAAACAAGGACACTGTAACAGTTTAGTCGGTTGTTCCGTTTTCCAAACGCCGAATGAATTCAGGTCTGAGGGCGTTCCGCCGCATGTCCCCCTCCGGGGACATTTTTCGTCCCGCTGGATCTGTCTGCGCAGGCAGACAGGCGGCCAAAGGCCTCTAGCCCCGACTTCCAGTCGGCGGGGCCAAAGCGCCAAACATGGTTGCACCGACTAAACTGATACGGTCTCTGAAACAAGCAGTTTCCAACCGGAAGGGGCTTGTTGTCGGGCCCAATTTAAAATCTCGGATTGATGTGCGGGCTATTGACAATCTGTGCATGCAGCGTCATACTGATCCCGGGCGCTGCGCGTCCCTCATTCACTTCGTTATGCCACAGGAGGTCATCCCCCATGAACGGCAAACCACTCTGGGGCCTTTTGTTCGTTTTCGCTGCCGTTCTGATGGCAGGCTGGGGCTTCAGGGTGCGGGCCAAACAGGCGCTAATTCCACCCTCGCCCCCGCCCCTCGGCAAAAAAGGCCCGGTTCTGGACGAAAATGGCGTGGAGTTGCCCCCGACGAACACGCCGAATGCCGAGGAGAGCAAGCGTCTGCCATATTCGGCGTCACCTTCGCCAACGCCCGTCACAGTGATCTATCTGGCCCCCGATGAATCCGCGTCCAGATACGAAATCATCATTTTTGACAAAAACGACCAGGTCAAGATCGTTTTCAAAGTCCCCATCACCATGAGCAAAGAGGATGTTGTGGAAAGCATCACTGGCAAGTACTACTTCCCGGAGAAAGGGGAGACGTACTTTGTGGGTGGCACAGCCCCCTAACCAAATTGAGGAAGTGAGTCGCACGGCGGACGTGCGACTCACTTGTTTTAACTAGAACAACCCCACGACCTTGCCCGTTTCCAGGTCCAGGTCCACGTCGTAGAAGACGGGGCGGGTGGGCAGACCGGGCATGGTGCTCATCGTGCCCAGCAAGGGGAAGATGAAGCCCGCGCCCACGCTGGCCCGCACCTCGCGCACTTCCACGTTGAAGCCCTTGGGCG
>JALWDV010000730.1 GCA_027036755.1 Anaerolineae bacterium | reverse complement strand
CAGCCGGGCGTTTTGGCCGAATGATGAATGTTCACAACCCGAATCGCTATAGTGGCGTTCGCCACGTCCGCCGGGCGATGAAGTCGCCGGGCTACAAAACAGCGCCGGATAAATCCGGCTAGCCCCGCAGGGGCGCTGTTTCTAGCCGGGGGACTTCATCCCCCGGCGCTGGCTGTTTCTTCAACCGAAATAGGACGCACCCTTTTGAATTTCAGGGGATGAGATGCCGGGCGGATTGCGAACATAACGATGGATTTTCATTCCATCTCGGGGAATTCGTAACTATCCAGAATGGCGGGCTCTTCCACCGCCAGGCTGTCATCGTCGTCCTCATCGCCAGCGTTGAGCAGATAGGTGAATAGCCGCGAGCCGTGATGGCGGAGATACTTCATCATCTCCAGCAGCTCTTCGGGCGAAAGGTGGGGGCGCGGCTCCTGGCCCGGATGCGCCTGCACCCATTGCTGCAGATCGGGCGCGTAATCGAGGATGGAGGCGATGTCCAGGGGGTAGCGGTCGGGATGAACGCCGATCCAGTGCACCGGCCCGATTCTTTCGGCCACTTCCTTCCACGCCTGCGCCGAAGGGAGATCGGGCGTCCGCGTGAAGTTGGCCAGCAATGAGAGGCCCACGGGCAACTTCTTGGGCAGATAGGGCGCCATTCGGGTGAAGTAGTCCAGGCTGTCCTGGGTGTTGAAGGGCATCCACAGGGGCAGCAGGTCCGCCCGCAGCGCGGCCGTGGGATTGATCTGGCTGAAGCATTCCACCAACACGCCGTTGGGCGTGCGCTCGTGCAGACGGCTTTCCCACAAATACGCGGTGTAAGCCAGGGCGCTGAAGTCTTCGGGGTGTTCGCCATTGATGGCGCGGAATCGGTAACCGTTCTCATGGGCGAAGGCCTGGACCGCATCGCGGAACTGGGGGACGCCGCCCCATTCTGATTCCCGGGCGTGGATGAGCTCGTAGCCCGGCAATTGCCAGCCGCCGCGATGGTCGCTTTTCTGTTTCGCCAGCCAGGCGTCGATGGTCTCCGAGCCCTGGATGAAATCCTGGTCGCTGAATCCGCCCAGACCGCCCACCTGGAATGTATGCCGGGCGTCGATGCGATATTGTCGCCAGGAGAAGTGATTGTCGGCGTAGAAGATGACGCCGTCGGGAGCCAGATACCGCTCGATGAATCGCTGGTAGGCTTCGGGCAGATCCAGCAGTTTCAATCGCACATGATTCACTTCCTCCACCAGGAAGCGATCATGGATGGGGTCGTAGTGGTTGATGGCCAGCAAGTCGGGATTGGCCCGCAAGATGACGTCGATGAGCTGTGCGCCGTGCTCGTGATAGCTGGCGATGTCGTCGGGATCGGTGGGATCAGCGAAGCTGAGCAGGAAGTAGGCTGGCAGAAACGCCGCGCCCATCAGCGCCGCGAGATAGGCCACGCCGCCGTTGGGCGCGCCAATGATGATGGCGGGATAGTCGATGTGGCCTTCGACGTCCTCGTAGTGCGCCACCGCCTGACGCGCCAGCCCCTCGCTCTTGACGAACCGCGCCAGGTCTGGGTCCAACGCGCGCTGACGCACCAGCCGGGCGATGGCTTTTTTGACGAGCGCTTCGGGCATGTGGCTGGCCAGGTTCGCCAACCGCTTTTCGGTGGACGTGCTGTGTTGGGGAACATGCCATGCGTCATTGAGCGCGGCCACAACGGCCCGCAATGCGGCGGCTGAGCTGGATTCCGGCGCTTCCCGAATTCGTGAGTAAGGCATTTTTTGCTCCCAACAGGGCTACTGAGATGGATTGGTCGTAGGCGACGTTGGAAAGATTATAACATAAAATCGTCCTTCGCCTAATCCCTTGATGCGGGCGAGGCAGCAATTCCAAATGGGTGCGTCCTAACCCGGACAAGCCGGAACCCAAAAAGCTGATCTCACGCAAAGTTAAAATATCCGGCATGGTTCAGATCGTCCTTCCTTCAGCTTTACAATTTCAATAGGGGCAACGCCTGGCAAAGCACGTCAAACGTAAAGCGTCAAACGTCAAAACGTGGCGAAACAGGCTCTTTTTGACGTTTGACGTATGACGTTGGACGGAGAAATTGTAAAGATGGCTTTGAATGAGTCGGGGCTAGCCGGATTTATCCGGCGCTGTTTTGTAGCCCGGCGGCTTCATCGCCGGGCGGACGTGGCCACGGATTAACGACGTTTTTTGCCTAAAAATCGAAACGATCCCTGCAGGGCCAGCAATTTCAAATTTGATTCGGAGACAAGCCCCCTCTCGGCCTCCCCCCGCTTCGGCTGCGCCTTGCAGGGGGAGGAGCCGCTGGTTTGCCAATCTGTCGGGCAGATGGTCATCTCCCCCGAACACGAGCGCAGCGGGTATCGGGGGATGGTCGGGAGGGGGCAAAAAGGAGGCCGGGAGGGGTGAAAGCGCCTCCTTTCCGCTTGCGGATTCTAAATTTGGCATGGTTCAGATCGTCCTTCCATCAGCTTTACAATTTCAATAGGATCAACGCCTGGCAAAGCACGTCACACGTAAAGCGTCAAACGTCAAAACGTGGCGAAAAAGGCTCTTTTTGACGTTTGACGGATGACGTTTGACGGAGAAATTGTAAAGATGGTTTTGAATGAGAATGAACCATGCCGAAATAGGGATTTTCTTCGTGCCTTCGTTCCTTCGAGCCTTCGTGGCAAGGCATTTTCCAGGCCGAATCAGGCTACCTGAGCAGTTACGTCCGCCTGCGCGTTTCAGGCTACGACTTCACCCGAATGCCGCCCTCCTCGTAGGTGAATATCCAGCCAGCCAGATCGCCCGGCACGATTGCGTCCTTCACATCGCCCGTGGCCGGGTCTACGAAGACGCGGTAGAAGCGGGAGGAGTATTGACCGCCGTCGGCCAGCAGCTCCGCATGGGTGCGTTCCTGTATCTGGCGGATGCGCGCTTGCCAGTGGGCCATGTTGGCGGGCGTCAGATCCACCCAGCCATCGTCTGCGTTGTCGGCCTTGATCTGCGGCCCGCGCATCAGCTTTTCGCGGTCGGGCGTGAGAATGGCGATGCCAATGGAGAGAATCTGCGAGCGCAGGCGGGCGTCCTCCTTCAGACGCTCATACGCGGCCGCGGAAAGCTCCTGGGACGTCATGTCCAACACCCGGGCCATGCTGTTATCGCTGATGAGTTTCAGCAGATGGGCCTCGAACAGCAGCTTGGAAAGCCGGGGCGGGCCCAAAATCTCGAACGCGATGCTCTCCACGTCGTGCTCCCGCTCCAGATGCCGCATCCGGGCCAGCGCGCCTTCTCGCAACACGCCCGCCCGATAGGTGGGCCCCAGCACCGATTGATCCAGGGCGCTGATGACGTCGAAGCCGGTGTTGCCGCCCTGAATCTCCATGACGATGTAATGGGCGATCTCCTCGGGCGTCACATACTCCATCTGGTTGAGAGATGTGATGGTGGAGAATTCCTGCAGGGCGAAGAGACCGTTTTCGCCCGTGTCCACATACACGTTCTCCAGCACCTCGCCCGTGGGCCGACCGAAATCCCCCTCATCGGCCAGGGCCGCGTCCAGGGGATAGGCCTCTTCCGGCGGGCAGTCATACAGCTCGATGGGACGCCCGCGGCGCTTGATGGGGCCGTAGCCGATCTGCGCCCAGCCGATGGCTGCGGTGGGCTTGATCTCCTTGATCACCTTGCGGGTGGGCGGCGTGCGGGCCAGCAGGAACATGAGCAGGCTGTGCGCGCCCGCCAGGGCCGACTTGGACAGCAGCATCGAGGAGGGCTTCTCCTCGCCGTGGGTGTAGGGGATGTTCAACCCCATGCCGCCGGTGCCGCTGGTGCCCACCTTGATGTACATGCGCACGCCGTCCCAATGCTCGCCCGAGAACTTCGTCACCTCATTCAGCACCTGGATGTGCCGCACCAGATGGGGAATGTAGGTGCGCAGCACGTGCTGTTCGGCCACTTCCCGATGCTTTTGCAGATCTGGATCACGCATGGCGTCCAGCAACTCGCGGCTGCTGGCGTAGATGTTCTGATAGGCGAACGCGGTGGCCGTGTTGATGCAATCGATGATGCCGTCGGGCTCGTACTTGCGCACGAATCGGGCCAGCGTGGAATTGCTCAGGATGTCTTCTTTGCGCTCTCCCACCATGGGCTCCAGCAAATCGGAAAGCAATTGCTGCCGTATCGCCCCGTCGGCCAGCATCTCCTCCCACCTCATATCCTTGTACTCCCACCGCACGAAGATGTTGCCCCAACAGGCGCTGATTTTTGTGCCGTCGGGCGCTTCTTTGGCCAGCAGCGCGGCGGTCGCCTCCGCACTGGCTCGATCGATGGATGCAATCACCAGATGACGGGGATGGTGGGCCAGCAGCCGTCGCGAGACTGCCTTGCCGACCTGTCCGGCGCCACCGAGAATCAAGAAGGTGTGTCCTCGAATTTCCATATCTGTCCTCCATTGGACCGATTTATTGGGTTGGATGTACACACGCAATCATACCACGATCTCCCCCATTTCGGCACATTTTTCGATCTTGACATCCCGCACATTTTGTTGCAGGATAGGCTTGTTGATGTCACTTCCCTCGCGTCACGCTCACATACACCGTTCCTCATGCCCTACATCAAGCTCGCGGCGGAACACTCTGTACAGGTGCGTCACACGCCTTTCACCATCGGCTCTGATCCCACCTGCGATCTCTCCTTGCAAGGACGAAGCGTGCTGCCGCGCCATCTCATTCTGCAATCTCGAGGCAGCGTCTGGCAGGCGGCGACTCTTTCTTCCCGCGCCATCGCCTATATCAACGATCGACCTCTCGATTCCCTGGCCTTGCTAAAGGATGGCGACATCATCAAGGTGGGGAATGTAACGATGATCTGGCGCGAGCAAAGCGCCCCGATCTCCCGGCAGAGCCCCTGGAAGGGCCTTTTGATCATTTTTCTCGCTGTGGTGGCGATGTTGAGTCTCGTGTTTGGCTGGTATGGCTTCAGCAACAACCGCGAGATGACATCTTCGCCCGATAGCGTCCCCACTGAACCCCTCATTCGCCACTTAACGCCCGTGGGAGGCGGCGAGAACGGGGAGGGGCATCCCGCCTATCACATCGAATTGCCTTCGCCTTGATGGGAACGGGAGCGGCCCGGCAGCAGTTGTAGCGCCATCTGCAAAAAATCCAGCGACGCCAGACGCAGCGCCACGGCCGCGCCCAGGTACGCCGCTCCTGCAGCCACTGCAGCGACCAGCGCTATGAGAAAGTTGGGGGTGACATAACTGCGGATGAGCAAAAAGGGAATCGCCAGCAGGAACAAGCCGATGAGTTTGCGCCAGGGGAATTGCAGGGCGTGTCGCACTTGCGAAAAGAGCAGCAGGGCATAGACGTTCAGGCCCGCGGTCAGGGCCCAGGCCGTGCCCACCGCGCCATATCGGGGGGTGATAAACGCGGCGCTTCCCCAGAAAACAAGGGCGCCGATGGCGATGGCGAGGAGTTTGACACGCGGGCTCTGATGCACGGCCGCGGCTACAGTGCCCACGCCCACCAGCACCAGCGCGGGCAGCGAAAGGAGCATCACCCGCAGCACCGTCGCCGCCTCTACATAATCGCCGCCCAGGATGAACGGCAGAATCCAGTCGGCGGTGTATTGCACGGCGATGACGGCGATGATGGCCAGGGCCGCGCCCCACTGCGTCAAGGCCTGCAGCCAACGCCCCACTCGCTTTTGCTGCCCGCCTTCGTGAAACTCGGTGACGGTGGGGAGAAAGGAACGGATGAGCTGGTCGACGATGGTGTAGATGAGGAAAAAGACGGTGAGTGCCAGATCATAAAAAGAAACCTGGGCCGATTGGCCCGTGAGCACCTGCACCATCAGCGTGCCCGTGCGAAAGAGTAAGATCAATCCCACATTGGTGGCCCAAAAACCCAGACCCATTCGCAAATAGGGCTTCAGGAAAGCAAGATTCGGCTTGAACGCGCGCCAGCTAAACCAGTCTCGAGTCCACCACAAGGCCAGCGAAAGATAAATGACCTCGTTGGCGGTGTAAGCGGCCATCTGCGCGGTCAGGCTCCACTTGCCCGCCAGCAGCACCAGGGGCAGTTGGGTCAGCAGCCGCCACGAAAGCTCTGTCGCCCATTTGCCCATCTCTTTGCGGGCGTAAAGCAGATGAAAGCTGCTCCAGGAGATGATGTGCAGGCCCGCGGACATGGCAATCAGCGCCGAAGGCCAACCCTTCAGCCAGGGCGCAATCATGGGGCCGGCCGCCAGCATCGACGGGATGAGGGAAAAGGCGATGATCACGCGCAGGATGAAGGCTTGCCCGAAGAGCTTGCGAGCGGCGTCGGGGTCTTTTTCTTGCAGAGGAGGGATGTGACGGCCAAACACCTCCAGTCCCCCCAGGTCTCCCACCCACCACAACAGCAGCGAGATGGACATGGCCAGGGCGAAGCGGCCATAATGCTCGGGCCCCATCCAGCGCGGCACGATCACCGCCCAAAGGGCCCCGCCCATCAATTGAATGACCTTGTTGATGGTGATGAGCGAAAGATTTCGCCCCATGTTTCGGGCTTCGGTGGTCATAATGAAAAATGCTCTGCATTCAGGAATGGGCGTTGTCGGGCGCACAAAAAAGCCCGGCTCGGAAAAAGCCAGGCGATACGCACCGTTCGGAAAGAGTAGGGCGGGTGGGACTCGAACCCACAAGGGCCTGCGCCCGGCGGATTTTAAGTCCGCTGCGTCTGCCAATTCCGCCACCGCCCCACAAGCTGGAACGATGAAACGCTTTGCGTGGATGACTGAATCATAGCAGTCCCCGACCATATCGTCAAGATCAGAGCTCGAGAAGAGGTGTGTTCCATGAACAGCGCCGGATGGCTCCGGCCAGCCCCCCGGGGGCGCAGGCCGCAGGTTTGAATCATTTGGGTGCGTCCTTTTTCGGTTGAAGCGTTTGCCACGTCCGCCCGGCGATGAAGTCGCCGGGCTACAAAACAGCGCCGGATAAATCCGGCTAGTACAAGGAGGCGTAAGTCGTTGTATAGTTGGCTGCTTGCGCTTGCGCCCAGCCGGATTCGCAATCCGGCGGGTTGAGCGGGAAAAGTGCGCCGGATCGCACATCCGGCGCGGCGCATTATCATAGCAAACCATACAATCATTTCGGCCTTCGTGTACTAGCCCCGCAGGGGCGCTGTTTCTAGCCGGGGG
>JALWDV010000729.1 GCA_027036755.1 Anaerolineae bacterium | reverse complement strand
GGGGAGGGCCGGGGTGGGGGCCAGGTCCAGCGGCCAGGGCTGCAAAACTGACGAACGCTGTCTTGAACGTTGGCTCAGCAGGCCCACCTTAGTAGTTACAATCGTCGGGCAACTTGAGGCGATCACCGGCCTGGGGGACAAAAATCTGGCCTGGAAATTCAGCGCCCGCCTCCTGGGCCCACACTTCGGCCGGCCCGGGCATCCGGTGCACCAGCGCCAGCGCCTTCGCGCCCGCGGCCGCCGCAATCCGACCGGCCTCGCGTGCGGTGGAATGCACGCCCCAGTTGCTCATGCCCAGGGTTTCCGCCGCGGTGGCCTCGTGGATGATCAGGTCTGCGCCCCGGGCCAGGGCGGCCACGGCCTCGGTGGGGGTGGTGTCGCCCGAATAGACGATGCTGAACCCGGGCGCGGCGTCGGTGGGAGCGAAATCGAATCGGGCGGCGAACGCGGGCAGTTCGGGCGCGTGTTGCGTCTGCACCTGGGTGATGCTGACGTCATCCACCGCGGCTACGGGTTCGGTTTCGTCTTCTTCCAGCAATTGAAAAGCGAAATCATCCGCCACCTTCAGCAGATAGCGGGGATACGCCACTTCCACCAGCTCCAGCCAGGCGTCGATGGTGGGACGGGCGCCCATCAGATAGCGCAGGCGGGGATAGAACATGAACATGGGGCTGCCCAGGATGTGATCGCCGTGATGATGGCTGAAATAGATGTGGGTGATCTGATCGGGCGAGACGCCCGCGCGATCCAGTTGCATCATCACCGCGGGTCCGGCGTCCAGCAGAATGCGGGCGGGGCCGTGCTGGATGAGCATGGCGGTGTGGTCGCCGGGCCGCTCGGGCGTGATGGCTCCGGTTCCCAGGAAGATGAGGTCGGTCATGTCGTAGTTCCGAAAATGGGCATGGTTCAGAGTAGCGGTTTTGGAGCGTGACAAAGTGGCTGTGAGAGGATGGATATTGGGTGCTGGGTATTGGATATTGGGTATTGGGGATGTTTTCCCTGTTCCGGGGCGTCTCGAATGTCAAATACCGAATCAATGATTAATGAGTGATGATTAAAGTGAGAACCATGTTGCTTCCCCTTTGATCATTGTTCATTGGCTGCACTGAAAAAATCTTCAACACGGAGGCACAGAGCGCACGGAGGAAGAAAAAGGTGAGATTTGGAGAGGAATTTCTCTGTGAACGACCACTATTTTCTCCGTGTCCTCCGCGTCTCCGTGGTGAAATGACCTTTTTGCAGTGGAGTCTTCATTAATCATTGATCGTTACCTGCACCATGACGCCAGACACGAACAACACTTATTTCTTTCCGATAACGTCTAATGGCTCCCGGCCCCCGTTGGGCGAGGCGTCAACCGGCGTGATGCGCGAGACGCGTGAGTTGTTACGCATCACGCATCACGCGTCACGCATCACGCATCACGTCTCACGCAGTTGGTTTCTCGCGCCAAAGGAGGGGCTATCCGTAGCTGCTAACGTATGCCAGTTGGTTGTTTTTTCCACTCAAACCTGACAGGTTCTCGTAACCTTGGCGGTAAGATGTGCGGTTTTCAGCCAGCAACGAAGCGTGCAAGGCTCTGAATCGCTGCCAAAGGAACCTGTCAGGTTAGTTCAAGCGAAACTGATCTTAGCAGTTACGGCCGTCCATCGGGCGGCGTCCCTCGACGCTCTTTACAACTTCTGCAGCAGGCCCGTGCGGCGGTTGAATTCGTTGATCCGGGCGTCCAGCTCCTCCACATGGCCGTGGATGCTGCCCCAGTAGTCGTCGAAATCGTACCACTGGGCCTTGATTTCCTCATAGGTCTTGCCCTGCTGCTCGACCCAGGTGTAGTACTTGAGGTTGTGGATGCGTTTGCGATCGTAGTAGCGGGTCTCCAGCATATTGTCGATATCGATGCCCTCCAGCCACTGGGCCCAGGCGGCAATCGCGTCCTCCCGGGTGAATTCGCCCCGCTCCTCGCGCAGCTCGCGAAGGCGGCTCTGGTACATCTCCATGGAGTCGGTGGCCACAGTGAGCACCACATCGTTGGGGCCCAGTTCGTAATACTTGGCGAACTTGATGGCGGAGATCATGTTGGCGATGCTGGAGATGCCCAGCAGGTCCAGCTTGTCCACAAACTCGGCGGGCACGCCCTTCTCGACCAGCAGTCGCTTGCCCTCGGGCTCGTTAAACAGGCGCATCAGCGAGATGGTGGCCTCGTCATCCACCGCCATCACCATGTCGGTGTTCTTTACATTGTGAATCCAGGGCACGTGCTTGTCGCCAATGCCCTCGATGCGATGCTCGCCGAAGCCGTTTTGCAGCAGCGTGGGGCATTGCAGGGCCTCGCTGGCTGCGATTTTACTGGTGGGGAATTTCTCTTTCATGTAGTCGCCGCTGGCGATGGTGCCCGCGGAGCCCGTGGTCAGCACCACACCGCGATACTGGTCGTTGGGGCCCATCTCCTGCTCCAGCACCTCGACCATGGCCGGGCCGGTGATCTCATAATGCCACAGGTAGTTGCCGAATTCATCGAACTGGTTGAAGATGACCAGCGGTTCGCCCGAGGCCCGCAGCTCGTTGCATTTATCGAAAATCTCCTTGACGTTGCTTTCGGTGCCCGGCGTGGCGATGATCTCTCCCGCCACCGACTTCAGCCACTCGAAGCGCTCCTTGCTCATGCCCTCGGGCAGGATGGCCACAGATTCGCAGCCCAGCAGGTTGGAATCATAGGCGCCGCCGCGGCAATAGTTGCCGGTGGAGGGCCACACCGCCTTGTGGTAGGTGGGATCGAACTGGCCCGTGGTCAGCCGGGGGACGAGGCAGCCGAAGGCTGCGCCCACCTTGTGCGCTCCGGTGGGAAACCATTTTCCCACCAGGGTGATGATGCGGGCGTCCACGCCGGTCAGCTCGCTGGGATATTCCATATAGTTGACGCCGCCGAAGCCGCCGCCGAACGCCTTGGGCTCGTTCTTCCAGGTGATGCGGAAGAGATTCAGGGGATTCAGGTCCCACAGTCCCACGTTCTTCAGCTTCTCCTTGATCTTGTCCGGGATCAGCTCGGGGTGGCGCTGCTGTTCGAAGGTGGGGATGATGATGTTCCGTTCTCGGGCCCGCTCGATGGCGTGCTCCAGCCATTCTTCGTTGTGAATACTGAGGTCGATCTGTTTGAATTTTGACATGGTAAGTACTTAAATAGGTGAATATCGTTTTTAGAACAAGAGAGAATGACGGCCCGTCCGAATCAATATCAGGTCACCAGAGTCACCATACTGATAAATCAATAGCCAATCAGGCTCGATGTGGCACTCTCTAGTCCCGACATAATTGCCAATCAGGGCATGGTCGCGGCAGGACTCAGGAAGCGCTTCATCTCGTGCCAGAAGCTTCACAACCTGCCTCAGCTTGGCTAAGTTCTTTCCCTGGCGCTTGATGCGTTTATAGTCCTTCTTGAATTGCTTGGTATAGCGAACTGTCCGCATCAAGACTCCAGATCGTCAAATAATGCGTCGATATCGTGAAAGGCAGGTAAATTCTCGGGGTGCTTCGCCTCGTGAATGGCGGCGATGGTTTCTGGATTGGGGAGTTTCAAATCGAACGGAATGCCACGTTGCACTGCAATTTGTCGATAATAAATTGTAATGGCCTGCGAGGCGGTCAGCCCAAGCTCTTTCAAGATATACTCGGCCTCTTCTTTGACTTTAGGCTCGACGCGAGCCGTGACAACTGCGGTTTTAGACATTTTGGGGCCTCCTGATGAGTGGCAGATGTACAGCAATTGTAATACTTTTTCAATACATTGTCAATCGCCAAGCGCCCGCTTCACGTCCTCCAGACTGGGTTTGACGAAGTAAGGCTCAGCGCCCGTCATCGCCGCCGCCTTCATGGCGCTGGTCACGTCCTTCAGGCCGCTGCCGGTGTTGATGACCACGATGCGATCATCGGGCGAAACCAGGCCCTGGGCCGCGGCCTTGCGCAGGCCCGCATACGCGGCCGCGCCCGCAGGCTCGGCGAACACGCCCGTCTTCTGCGCCAGTTCGGGGATGGCCTGCAGGATGGCTTCATCGCTGACGGTGACGAACGCGCCGCCGCTCTCTCGCACGGCCCGCATGGCCTTCAGCCGATCCCGGGGCAGGCCCGCGCTGATGCTGTCGGCCACGGTGTGGGCGTCGATGGGCGGCTTGGTCAGCACATCCTCGCCCTTCTCCCAGGCTTCGGCCAGATAGTTGCTGCCCCGGGCCTGCACGCCGATGATGCGGGGCATGTGGTCGATCCAGCCCAGTTGCAGCAGATCGTAGAGGCCCTTGTACACGCCGCCGATGATGCAGCCATCGCCCACGCTGACGAAGATGACGTCGGGCGCTTGCCAGTCGAGCTGTTCGCATATCTCGTAGCTGACAGTCTTCTTGCCTTCGGACATGTAGGGATTGTAGCCGGTGTTGCGATTGTACCATCCGAACGCGTCCGCAGCTTCCATGCACAGCTCGAAAGCGTCGTCATAAGTTCCCTCCACCAGCATCACGGTGGAGCCGAAGGTGAGAAGCTGGGCGATCTTGGCCTGGGGCGCGCTGGCCGGAACGAAGATGACGTTGGGCTGGTTCACGCTGGCGGCAAGGCCGCTGAGCGCAGCCGCGGCGTTGCCCGTGCTGGCCGTGGTGATGATGGCCGCGTCCGCTTCACGGGCCTTGACGATGGCGATGGCGCTGGCCCGATCCTTGAAAGAAGCGGTGGGCTCCCGGCCATCATCCTTCACCCACACATGGTTCAGGCCCAGGCCCGCGGCCAGCCGGGGCGTCTCATACAGCGGCGTCCCGCCCACCGTCAGCGGCGGCACGGGCGAATCAGGCGCCACCGGCACCAGCGGCTTGTAGCGCCAGATGGTCGGGTCGGGGTTTTGGGCCAGGCTCTGGGGGCTAATGCGGCTGGCGATGACATCGTAGTCATACACCACGTCCAGAATGCCCTCGTTGCCGTGGTCGGGACAGACGTAGCGATCGGGCTCGGGCGGAAACGTGCGGCCGCAGATGAGGCATTGAAGATGTTTGATGTGAGACATAGTTGCTGGCGATTCCTGCAAAATGATCGCTACCCCATCACAATGTGCGTGCCCGTCTCGCCCGCAATGGCCCGCGCCACATTGGGCGGATTGGTGATGATGGCTTCCTTGCCGCCATTTTCGATGAAATCGATGCAGGCTTCGATCTTGGGCTTCATGCTGCCGGGCGCAAAATGGCCTTCGGCCATGTACTGCCTGGCCTCAGACACCGTCATCCTCTCCAGCCACTTCTGGTCGGGCTTGTTGAAGTTGATGGCCACCTTTTCCACCGCGGTGGAGATGATGAGCAGGTCGGCCTGGATATCCTTTGCCAGCAGCGCGCTGGCCCGATCCTTGTCGATGACCGCGGGGGGCGATGGGTGCAGAAGCCCCTCGTCATCGCGGATGACCGGAATGCCGCCGCCGCCCACCGAGATGACGATCCAGCCCTCATTCACCGAAGATTTGATGGCGTTGACCTCGACGATCTCCAGCGGTTTGGGGCTGGCGATAACCCGTCGATAGCCCCGACCGGCATCCTCGATCACCTTCCAGCCCATCTCCTCGAACTTCCTGGCCTCTTCCTGGGTCATAAAGCCGCCGATGGGCTTGGTGGGATTCTCGAATCCGGGATCATCTTTATCCACCACCACCTGGGTGACAATGGTGATGGCCCGACGATAGAGCCCGCGGCGCTGGAATTCGTTATCGATGGATTGCTGGATCATGTAGCCGATAGAGCCTTGGGTGTCTGCGCCGATGAGATCCAGAGAGACGGGGTGCACCTCGGGCATGGCCAGCTCAGCCCGGCGCAGGATGAATCCCACCTGCGGGCCATTGCCGTGGGTGATGACCGTATCCCAGCCATCTTCCACCAAATTGGCGATGTGCTTGCTGGTTTCTTGCACAGCCGCCCACTGATGTTCGATTTCGGGATGATGTTTATCGGGGATGAGGGAATTGCCGCCAATGGCAATGACTGCCGTGCCTTTACGCTGCGTCATAAAATCGCTCCTGTTTTTGAGATTGGAGAAATGCCGGGTTTACCGAGATGACTCAGCAAACCCGGCGGGAGAGAGAAATCAAAAAGCGAAACTGATTTGGGTGTGTCCAAAATGTGTTGGAAAGTTAAAATAATCCCTTCATTGGCGGGGAGCTTCGCGCCCGCCGCCAACGCCGGGGGATAAAGTCCCCCGGCTAGAAACAGCGCCCCTTCGGGGCTAGCCGGATTTATCCGGCGCTGTTTTGTAGCCCGGCGACTTCATCGCCGGGCGGACGTGGCAAACGCTTCCAACCGAAATTGAACGCACCCAACTGATTATTACCAGCCGTTGCCCATGGTCAGGGCCATGACGGCCTTCTGCACGTGCAGGCGATTCTCCGCCTCGTCGAACACCGCGCTTTGCGGGCCGTCCAACACACTGCTGGCCACCTCGATATCTCGATCCGCAGGCAGCGGGTGCATGTAGATGGCGTCGGGCTTGGCCAGGGCCATGCGCCGCTCGTCGGTCATCCAATCCTTGTACTGATCAATAAGCTTCTTGCTTTCCTCCGGATCGGTGGTGAAGGTCAGCGGGCCCCAGCTCTTGGCGTAGATCACATCACTATCCTTGAACCCAGCATCGAAATCATCCATCAGCTCCAGACTGCCGCCCGAATGCTTCGCATTCTCTTTGGCCTGATCCACGATGAACTGAGGCAGATCGAACTTGGGCGGATGCACCAGGCGCACATTCATGCCGTAGCGGGTCATCAGCAAGATGAGGCTGGTGGGCACGCTCAGGGGTTTCTGATAACTGGAAGCATAGGCCCAGCTCACGGTGATGGTTTTGCCCCGCGGATCGCCCTTGTGCTCCATGATGGTCTGCAAGTCGGCCAGGGCCTGATGGGGATGATAGAGATCGCACTGCATGTTGAGAACGGGCGCGCGGCTGGCCTCCGCCACATAACGCAGATACTTGTTGCCCACGCCCCAATCCACATGGCGGATGGCGATGCCGTCGAAATATCGACCGTAGATCTCCCCCAGCTCCTTGGCCGTGTCGCCGTGGGCGATCTGGGTGGTGCGGCTTTCGACGAACGCGGCGTGCCCGCCCAATTGGGCCATGCCCGATTCGAAAGAGCCGCGGGTGCGGGTCGAGCTGAAGAAAAAGAGCATGGCCAGCGTTTTATCCCGCAGATAGGGATG
>JALWDV010000728.1 GCA_027036755.1 Anaerolineae bacterium | reverse complement strand
CTTTGAACAAGGGAGGTTGCGGATTCACTCTCCTCCTGACCAGGTGGCCAGGTAGTATGAGGTGTTGATCATCATACTACCACAGCCCTTTTCATTATATAAGGGAGGTGCTCATCTGCTACACAAATCGGCAAGGCGATGGGCTCCTCCCCCTGCAAGGCGCAGCCGAAGCGGGGGGAGGCCGGGAGGGGGGCTTTTCGTCAATCCAAATTTGAAATTGCTGAGCGGCTACGCCCCCCTTGCTTTCTCGGCGCAATGTCCTATACTTGTAACGCCTGTTGCTTTCACCTCATCTCACGAAAGACGACCACACATCCAAACGCACCCGTTTCAAGGAGGCAATTTCATTATGACAAAACTGCAAGTGGGCGAACTGGCCCCTGATTTCGAAGCGCTGAACGACGAGGGCAAGAAGGTCAAGCTCTCTGATTTTCGCGGCAAGAAGGTGATTCTCTACTTCTATCCCAAAGACAACACCAGCGGCTGCACCAAGCAGGCCGTGGGTTTTCGCGATCATTACGATGAGATCGTGGCCAACAACGCGGTGGTGTTGGGCGTCAGTCCCGACAGCGTGGAGAGCCATGTCAAGTTCAAAACCAAGTACGACCTGCCCTTCCACCTGCTGGTGGACCCCGACCACGAGATCGCGGAGCTGTACGGCGTGTGGGGCGAAAAGAATATGTACGGGCGCAAATACTTCGGCATTAAGCGCAGCCATTTCGTCATCGATGAAGAGGGCAAGCTCATCGATGTGCGCTACAACGTGCGCCCGGCCAAGAGCGTGGAGTACGCCCTGAAGGCCGTTCAGGCGGCGTAGGATTCTGGATCGCCTGTTTCCAGGAAGTCTTCCACCCGGGCCCGGGCGGGCATGGAGGGCATGGCGCCGAGGCGGGCGGCGGCCAGCGCACCGCAGGCGCTGGCCCAGCGCAAACTCCGCTCCCACGCCCAGCCCTGCAGCCGCGCCCATGCCAGGCCCGCGGTGAACGCGTCGCCAGCGCCTGCGGTGTCCACGGGCCGGATGGGGAAGGCGGGGAAGAACTGCATCATGTCGGGCGTCGCCAGCAAAGCGCCGCGGGCGCCCAGCTTGAGGACGACGGCCCGTGGGCCCTGCGAGAGCAGGGCGCTGGCCGCCGCCCGCGCCGCTGCATCCGAATCCAGCGCAAATCCCACAATGGCCTCGGTCTCCGGCTGGTTGGGCGAGAGGATGGCCGCGTGTCGCCACAGCTCGGGCGTGTAGGGTCGCGCCGGGCCCGCGTCTACGAAAATCGGAACATCCGCGGCCCGGGCCAGAGCGACCGCTCGCAAAAGCGCGTCCTCGGGCGCTTCGAAATTGAACAACAGGCCGTCGATCTCACCCAGAATCGGCTTCAGCCGCGCGTCTATGTCGTCGGGCGTCAGGGTAAGATTAGCGCCCGGGGCGATGATGAACGCGGTCTGCCCATCCGGCTCCACCAGCAGCACGCCCGCGCCCGTGGGCGCATCATGCACGCGTCCCACGCCCGCAATGCTGACGCCCTCATCCGTCAGCGTCGCCAGCGCGTCATCTCCAAAAGCATCCCATCCCACATTGGAAATGAGGTGGGCGCGACCCCTCAGCCGGGTGAAGGCCACCGCCGCGTTGGCCGCCTTGCCGCCCGTGGCGGGCGTCACCTGGCGGGCGTGCAGATTCTCGCCGCTGCCGGGAATCCGCGGCGTCTCCACGATGATATCCATGACGATAGAGCCGATGACAGCGATAGTGGGCATGATTAATCTCCGTTGGGTTAGGATTTCATCGTAACTACTAAGGTCTCATCACCACTTTTTGCCACGAAGACACGAAGGATAACGAAGGCACGAAGTATTTTCTTTATTTTTCCCTTCGTGTCTTCGAAAAACTTCGAGCCTTCGTGGCTTTTTGAGGCTTAAAGTCGAGTACGTTAGCAGTTACATTTCATCAACTTTAGCACGGCTTTGACAGATGTCCGAAATCAAAAAGCCCTTGAATGCGAGATTTGCACTCAAGGGCTTTGGTGATTTTTGCTAACGCATGCCCGTTGGTTGGCTTCTTTCACTCAAACCTGACAGGTTCTCGTAACCCTGGCGGCAGGATGTGGGTTTTCTGCCAGCAACGAAGCGTGAATGGCTCTGAATCGTTGCCAAAGGAACCTGTCAGGTTAATTCGAGCGAAAACGACCTATGGTTTCATGCCAGCGCTTTTTCTTCGGCCCGGTAATTACTAACGTAGCAAGGCCAAAAACCACGAAGACACGAAGACACGACGACACGAAGGCGCGAAGGGTGAGAAATAAGGATTTTCTTCGTGTCTTCGTTCCTTCGAGCCTTCGTGGCAAGACATTTTCCAGGCCGAATCAGGCTACCTGAGCAGTTACTCGGCCCGGGCGAAAACGCTCTGCACCTGCTTCCACAACTGCCAGGCCACGACCAGCGCGGCCAGAGCCAACAGCAGATACGCCGCGCCATAGAGCAAGGCGTCTATGGGCTGAATGAAGATGCCCAGCCAGATCAACGCACTGCCCACGTTCACCAGCAGCAGACTCAGCCAGTTGCCGCCCAGCAGATAGCGATGGACGAAATAGGGGACGAAAGCCATGCCCAATTGCAAAACCCAGCCATAGACCAGGGCCTGGGGCGCAGTGCCCTCGATGCGCTCGCCCGAGATGCTGCCCAGATGAAAAACCACGAAGGGAGCCATCAGCATGGGCATGAAGAACCACAGATACGCCAGCAGCACGTGCCAGACCCCCGCGTCCTTCAGCGCTCCCGCGGCCCTGAACGCCTGATAGGTGACAACGACCAGCGCCGCAGTGATGACCATGTGCAGCAGTCCGCCCGGCAATGAAGTCGCCGGGCTACAAAACAGCGCCGGATAAATCCGGCTAGCCCCGAAGGGGCGCTGGCGGCGGGCGCGAAGCGCCCCGCCAATGAATGGATTATTTTAACTTTCCAACTCATTTTGGACACACCCTTATGAAAACAACGCCCCGGTCTGATTTCTCGGCCGGGGCGTTGTTCTGCATGACGGCAGGCGGTTAGCGCATCTCCTGCCCGCCTGTCACATTGATGGCCTGGCCCGTCATGTAGCTGGCCTGATCCGAGGCCAGGAAGACCAGCACATTGGTCACATCCTCATAGGTGCAGCCCCGCTTCATCGGCACTTGATTCACATACTTCTGGCGCACCTGCTCTTCGGTGATGCCCCATTTCTTGGCGTACTGCTTGTAGAGGGAATTGACCCACAGAGGGGAATCCAGCAAATTGCCCGGGCAGATGGCGTTCACCCGGATGCCGTGCTCAGCCAGGTCCAGGGCGATGCTCTGGGTGAGGCCGATGCCGCCGAATTTGCTGGCCGCGTACGCTGAATTCTTGTAGCTGCCCTTCTTGCCCGATTTCGAGTTGATCTGGATGATGACGCCGCGCTTGCGGGGCATCATGGCCCGGGCCGCGTGCTTGGCCACCAGGAAATACCCAAACAGATTCACATCCGAGACCAGCTTCCACTTGTCCGCGGGGAAATCCCAGATGGCCTCGGCGATGAGCACGCCCGCGTTGGAGACCACGATGTCCACCTGGCCGAAGGTCTCCAGCGTCTGCTGGAACAGCGCCTCGACCTGGTCTTCTTTGGTGACGTCGACGCCCACGGCCAGAGTCTTGCGGTCATATTCAGCAGCGATTTCGGCCGCGGTCTGCTTCGCGCCCGCCTTGTTGAGATCAGCCACCACCACATGGCAGCCTTCCCGGGCCAGCCGCTCGCAGATGGCCCGGCCCAGGCCCTGAGCTCCGCCGGTGACAATCGCCACCTGGTCTTCGAAAATTCGTTTCATCATGTTCAAACCCTCCGGTTATAGCAGCATAATGCGCAGGAATTCCGCTTCCGCCTCGTTGGTCCACTCCCGACCATCCTTCAGCTTCGCGTACACACTGGGGAGCACATCTTTCAGATCGGGCACAGCAGTCAGCGGGAATTCCTTGATGTTGATGTAAATCACCACCTTGCCGGGATACACCTGATCCTGCACGGCCTGCAGGCCATCCTTGGCCGCGCCGAGAGAGCCGATCGCGGCCACCGAGCGATTGGGCGAGAGCTCGCCCGATTCGGTCTCGTGCAGCATCAGTTTGAGATCGTCAAAGGAGGAGGCGGAGTGGCCGATGAAACGCACATCTTTCATGTAGAGATTGCTCAAATCCAGGGGGGCGGTGGTTCCCCGGGCCACGCCCGCAAAGATGTTCATTACGCCCTCGGGGGCCAGCCAGTTGGCCGCATCAGCAATGACGGGCGGGATGGGAGCCAGCACGATGATGTCATCGAAGCCCGTCTCCTTGACCGGCGCCATGCCCGCCTCATAAGCCTCCCCCTCCATGGGATTGAGGCAAATGAAATCGATGCCTTTGGCCCGGGCCTCATCGCCGAAGGTCTCGTCCAGGTCCTGCAGCCGGTGCGCACTGACATCGGTGCAGACGATGGTCTTGGGGCCGTTGGCTTTTTGGATAGCCCGCTGCACGTGCATCCGCCCGATGGGGCCGCCTGCACCCACGAACCAGGCCTTGCCGTTGCGTTTCAGCGATGAGCGCACGGGCGTATTGGCGTAGGCGTCTGCGATTTCGGAGCCGCGGGCGCCCACATAGAGCCAGCGGTTGTAATGCACCCGGCCCACATCCACATTCACCGGACGATCCAGAGGCTCATCCGCCAGGATGGCGACGACGCCAAAGTGGTTGAGCCAGGGGCTGACTTTCTCGATAAGCCCAGCGTTCGCGCCCAGCAGCACGATGTCATCCACAACTTCCACCGGCGGCTTCTCTACATCAGGAACATCCACCACCTCGATGCCGCCGATGGCCGCGGCTCGGGCCCGCAGCGCATCCGCCAGATAATCGGGAACATCGGTGAGCAGGAGTTTATCGGGATGAGAGGCTTCGTCGAAACCGGCGCTCAGGGTGTAATTGTGTTCGGGATTGGCTTTGGAGCCGATGATCCAGGTGACGCCGCCCGGTTTGAGTCCGGTGCGATATCTCAGCTCATACGCGGCGGTGACGCAGGCCCAGGGCTCGGTCAGGCCCGCTTCGGCGTAGCCGGTGCTCGGGCGCACGGGGATGAGATAGTTGCCGTCGTCGTTGTTGAGCACGCGTTGATCGATGATGTTGTATTGCGAAAGGCCGCCCTGGATTTCGTAGCCGTAGGCGTAGCCCACGCCATCGATGTAGATATCGGGCTGAACAGTGAAGCGCTGGCCGGGCTTGTACTGATCTTTCAGGTTCTCGCCCACCTTCATCACCGTCATGGCCACTTCGTGGCCCAGCACCACCGGGTCTTCCTTCATGTTGCGGTAGATGCGGGGATGCTCTTCGCCCAGGCGGATGACTTTGATATCGGAAAAGCAGAGACCGCAGGCGTCGTGCCGCACCAGTAGCTCGTCGGGCCCGGGCTCGGGCGTGGGAACCTCCGCGGGCTTCAAATTTTCCAGGCCAGCGCCATAAAGATGCCAGCGCCGGTAGGTGGGGGGGATGGGGTCCTGCGCCCGTTTGTAGATTTCGAGTTTGTCAGTCATAGAGTGTGTACTCCTTGGAATGGAAAGCGGGATTTGACGTCATAGGTTTGTTTTGATTTGTTTGAGAAGCTTTGAGGGCGGGACGCCTTTGTCCAACTTTCGCAGCAGGGTCAAGCCTGGCTGGCCGGGCGGCGTGAGTCGACCTGCCTGGGTGTAGAAATCATTGCGGTCGCGGCGGGTGGGCAGATGCTCCTGCGCCCAGGCGCTCTGATAGCCCAGGCCCAGGGCCCGCTCCAGCATCACATGGCCATAGATGAAATATGCGCCATCCATAAACGCCGCTCGCAGCGGAGCCAGCGCGGGCGCATCGAAATCATCCACCAGCTTTTGCCCGAAGCTGTTCATCTCCGTGCCCACGTGCACGGGCAAATCCAGCTTCTGGGCCAGCGCCGCCACCTCATACAGATTGGCCATCTTCTTCTGGCGCAGGTCGGGATCGGGGATATTCCAGTTGCGGTCGGGGATGATGTTGAGCGCGACTACGCCTTGTTCGATGAGCAGCGCCAACAACTCCTCCATGCGCTGCTCCCCCTCCAAAAGCCCGTCCAGCCAGGCCGCGCAGGGCAGCGCGCCGCTGGCCGTGATCAATTCGTGGAAGGTCTCCAGGGGCGGGAACGAATCCGGGCCCGGCTGCACGTAGCCCACGCCTCCCCGCTTCATCAGTTTTTTGCGGATGGCGTTCTGGAAAGCGGGCGCATCGCCATCCTCGCCCATCATCTCCTGCACCGCATCCTCGGCCAGCTCCAGTTTGTCCGCCCAGAAAGGCGCAGGATCGTCGAACCGGCGCTGCGCCGCGGCGATGTACGCGGCCACGATATGGCGCTCGGTGGCGTTGCCGTTGGGCGTCAGGGGCAGCACATCCCGCGAGTAATCCAGGGTGACGGGCGCGAGATACGCGTTCACCCGTTGCAACATGCCAAGATTGCGCTCCTGGGCCCGCTTGCGCAGGTCTGCGGCGATGGCTTTGGCGCTATCGGGGATGCGGCCCGACGCAAAACCCACGCCCATATGATAGGCGACGCCGGGCTCGCCAGGCGAGTTGATCTCCACATCTGCGAATTCAGGAATGAAAACCCGGGTCTCCAGGCCCGCGCTGCCGCGCAGCCCCACCACATCGCAAGCCCCATACCACTCATCCACGCCGTCCAGCACATCGAAATCCACGATGCCCATGAGCTTGACGCCCTCCTCCCGGCCCATCCAGGCCAGGGCGCTGGGCGAAAGACCATACGCGTTGAATGAGAAGAAAGTGTGGGCGTGCATGTTCGCCACTTCGCGCGGCTCGGGCAACGCGATTTCATCCTGCTTCGCCAGCTCCATCAGCGCTGACAGGGCGCGGGTGCGCACGGCTAGATCGTAATCGTTCAAATCATTTTGCAGGGCGGGGATATCATGGGGATTCATAAGCATTCCTTTTCAGGTGAGTTGCACCTGCGAGGTGCGGCTCGCCTGGTACACGAGGGCCGAAGTGATTGTATGGTTTGCTATGATAATGCGCCGCGCCGGATGTGCGATCCGGCGCATTTTTCCTACTCAACCCGCCGGATTACATATCCGGCTGGGCGCAAGCGCAAGCAGCCAACGCTACAACAACTTACGCCTCCTTGTACTAGATCCTGGCGTAGGCTTCATCCCAGCGAGGATCGGGGTTGGGCTCGTAAACAGTGGGCGGGAA
>JALWDV010000727.1 GCA_027036755.1 Anaerolineae bacterium | reverse complement strand
GCGAGTATCGGGGGAGGGTCGGGGTGGGGGCTAAAAGGAGGCCGGGAGGGGTGAAATCGCCCCCTCGCCGCTTGCGAATTCTAAATGTGGAATTGCTGTCGGTAGTCGGCCCGGCGTCTAGCGCCACTGAACACTGAATACTGAACACTGAATACTGAATACCGCTCCCCATCGTCCGCATTCCGCGATCATCGTGATCCACCTCCTCGCCCTGGCTACCGCATTCCTCCTCGCCCTGACGCTGACCCCCGTCAGCATGTGGGCGGCGCGTCGGTGGGATGTGGTGGACAGGCCCGGCGGGCGACGCCAGCACGCGGGCGTCATTCCCCGCATCGGCGGCCTGGCCATCTTCGGGGGATTCGTCGGCGCGAATCTGTTGCTGCGGGCCTTGCCATCGGCCTGGCTGCCCGCCACCACCGATCCCGACGAGGCGTTTCGCTGGCTGGGCCTGATGATCGGGGCGGCCTTCGTGGCGCTTTTCGGCCTGCTGGATGACAAATACGGTTTCAAAAGCGGGCCGCAGTATCTGGCGCAGGTGATTGCTGCGGGCGTCGCCATCGCCTTCACCATCTTCATCGAACGCATCAACAATCCCTTTGACCCGGGCCAGATCGTTTTCCCCTGGTACATCATCTGGCCCCTGACCATCTTCTGGTTCCTGGGCTTCATCAACACCGTCAACTTTCTGGATGGCGTGGACGGGTTGGCCGCATCCACGGCCGCGGTGGTGACGGTGGTGCTAGCCATTCACATGTATCGCACGGGGCAACACAGCGTGATGCTCATCGCCCTGACCCTGCTGGGCGGCGTGTTGGGCTTTCTCGTCTACAATTGGCCTCCGGCCAAAGTCTTCATGGGCTCCAGCGGCTCCTACTTTCTGGGATTCACCCTGGCCGCGCTGGGATTGATCGCGGGCGCCCGGGTGGCCACCTTGCTGCTGGTCATGGGCCTGCCCATCATGGACGTGGCCTGGCTCATCTGGTGGCGATGGCGGCACCACCGGCCCTTGTTCCAGGGGGATCGCAATCACCTGCACTTTCGCCTGCTGGATAAAGGATACCGTCCCCGCCAGATCGTGCTGAGCTACGTGGCCTTCGAGGCTGTATTCGGGGCCATCAGCCTGATGACGGCCAGCACCACGGTGAAGCTGCTGGCCCTGGCCGCGCTCATCGTCGTTGGCGGCGCCATCATCCTCTGGGCCGCGCCGCGGGATGAGGCGACGTCCTCATAAAACGCGGCTCAGAGGGGCCTTTCCGGCCGCACGGTGATCGAGCGGTGCTGCAACACCCGCACCTGGCCCGGACGCCCGCCCTTGATCTTGCGCAAATGGCGCTTGCGGGTGACGATGACCCGCGCTTTGGTGTTGTTTCGGGCCTGCGAATGCCACGCGGCCCAGCTCGCGGCCTGCACGATGACCTCATCGGGGACTTCACGCCCGCCGGTGCGGATGATGACGTGAGAGCCGGGGACATCCTGCGCGTGCAGCCAGATGTCGTCCGGTTGCGCCATCTTCCAGGTGACGCGCTCGTTTTGCAGCGCGTTGCGCCCGATGATGACCTCGAATCCCTCGGGCGTGGTGATGCGAATGGGCTGGGAGTGGGGCGGTCGCGGGCGCTTGCTCCGGGGCTCCGAAATCAGGCCCGAGGCCAGCAGCGCCTCCCGCAGCTCCTCGATCTGCGGCGTGTTGTCGGCCAGACGCACATCGCTCTCGATCTGCTCCAGCCAGGCCAGGTCTCGATCCACCTCGGCCAGCAGCGCCGGGATTTTCTCCGCCGCCCGTTTTTTCTTGTGATAGCGGGCGAAATACGCCTGCGCGTTCTCGCTGGGGCTCAGGGTTGGGTCCAGGGGGATGCGCAGAGTCTCCTCGCCCGTGTCGGCCAGCAATTCCACATCCCCCGGCTTGATCTTCCAGGCATAGGCCAGAATCCATTCGCCATACGCGCGCAGCCGGGCCACATCATCCTCGCCCGCGGCCTGCTCGCCCAGGCTGGCCCGACGCCCCAACAGCTTCTTGCGGGCCTGGGCCACCAACGCCAGCACCTGCTTGCGCCGCCCCGCGTAGCTGTCTGCGCCCAGCGCCGCCGCGTAAAACGCCCGGGCCGCGGCGCTGATGCTGCGATAAGGCGTCAGATTTCCCAGATGCGTCAACTCGTAGGGGGCGAAGGCGACGGGCTGCTCGTTCTCGTCCAGGGCCACGGTGGGAGCCCAGCCCCCCTGCCGGGGCAGCGTGCGGAACCAATCCAGCACGCCCATCAGGCCCGCGGGGCCGAGATTGGGATGCGACACATCGGCCAGCGCGTCGCCCGTGGCCCGAAACGTGATCTCGCGGGCCGCCAGCGGACTGAGTCCGGCCAGCGCGGCCACCAGCGCCCGCCACAGGGGCTTGCCCGCGGGCGTCTGATGCAGCAGCCGGGCCACATCCTCCTCCCGCACAAGTTCCATGGGCAGCTTGCGGGCCTGGGGCGGCGGAGGCTTGTATGTTCGCCCGGGCCGCACGATGCGGCGGGAGCGTTCGCTGCGTTCGAAATGCCGCAACGACGCCAGCACATCGCCCTGGCCGTCGTTCAACACCAGATTGCTCCAGCGTCCCATGATCTCGGCCGCCAGCACGCTCCGCCCCTGCTCGGGATGCTCGAAAGCCAGGTAAAGCAGCCGTTCCCATCCCGGCTGAATGACCTGAGTCAATCGGGCGCCGCGCAGACGCTTGCGGGCCAGCAGCAGGAAGGGCGTATCCCCCTCGACCCCGCGGCGGGCCCGTTCACCCAGCAGGTGCACCCGCGCAGAGCGGGCCGCGACATCCAGCAGCAGCCAACGCCGCCGGCCATCCCGAAAGACCTCCAGGGCCAGGCTCTGCTCGTCGGGCTGCACGACAGCCTGCACCCGACCGTTGGTCAGGGTTTCATCCAGCTCGCGGCGCACCGCGGCCAGGGTGATTGCATCCATAGTGCCTTATCAATGGAATCCTAGCCCACTGGGCAAGAAAATGTCTCACGCAAAGACGCAGAGCCGCAAAGGAAAAAAGAGGCAAAGAAAAAACTTGGTGTCTTGGCGACTTTGCGTGAGATCAGCTTTTTGGGTTCCGGCTTGTCCGGGTTAGGAGCATTTTAGCACAACCCGCCCGGGGACGGAGGGCGGGAAGCAGCAATTCCAAATGGGTGCGTCCTTTTTCGGTTGGAAGCGTTTGCCACGTCCGCCCGACGATGAAGTCGCCGAGTTACAGGTGCGACGCACTTGAAACAGGCGTTGGCCCAAGGCGCCGCCTGGCAACTTCAGAACATGAGGAGGGGGCCATGTCTTGTGATAAGTGCGTCGCACCTTGAACTAGCCCCGCAGGGGCGCTGTTTCTAGCCGGGGGACTTCATCCCCCGGCGCTGTCTATGCTACACTCGGGTCATGCTCACACTCACCTGGAAACCCATTACCCTGCAACTGAAGAACGTCTTTCGCATCGCCCACGGAGCCAGCCCCCGGCGGCACAACGTCATCGTGCGAGTGGAGGAAGGCCTGGGGGAGGCAGCGGGCGTGGCCTATCACGGCGAAACGCCCGAGCGCATCATCGCCTGGCTGCAAACCGTGCGGCTGGCGGGCGATCCCCTGCATCTGGTGGATTTGCTGGCGCAGTTGCCGCAAGAAGGCTCGCGCGCGGGCCGGGCCGCGGTGGATATGGCCCTGCACGACCTGTGGGGCAAGCGTCTGGGCCAGCCCCTCTACCGTCTGCTGGGCCTGAATCCCGACCACGCCCCGTCCACCTCTTTCACCATTGCGATGGATGAACCGCAGGCGATGGCGGAGCGAGCCGCGGCCTCGGGCATGCCCATCATCAAGATCAAGGTGGGAGGCGAAAACGATGAGGCCATGGTGCGGGCCATTCGCCGAGCCACGGACGCCCGCCTGCAGGTGGACGCCAACGGCGGCTGGACTCGAGAGCAAGCAGCGGCCATCATCCCCCGTCTGGCCCGATGCGACCTGCAGATCGTGGAGCAGCCCCTGCCTGCGGGCGACATCGAGGGTCTGCGCTGGCTGCGCAAGCAGGATTTCGGCGTTCCCATCTTTGCGGATGAGGCCATCAAGACCCCGGGCGACATCCTGGCCCACGCCGGCGCGGTGGATGGCGTGGTTATCAAGCTGGCCAAGAGCGGCGGCGTCCGTCCGGCCCTGGAGATGATCGCACTGGCCCGGGCCCTGGGAATGCAGGTGATGATCGGGTGTATGGTCGAGACCGCGGTGGCCGTGACCGCGGCCGCTCATCTCGCGCCCCTGTGCGACTACGCCGATCTGGACGGGCCGCTGCTCATCGCCAACGATCCCTTCCGCGGCGTGCGCTACGACCGCGCCCGGCTGGTTCTGCCCGACGGGCCGGGCCTGGGCGTGACGGAAGGGGAGTAGTGGCGCTTAACGCGTCGAAATCGAGGGAAAAGGGCATGGTTCATTCTCATTCAAAACCATCTTTACAATTTCTCCGTCAAACGTCATACGTCAAACGTCAGGAAGAGCCTTTTTCGCCACGTTTTGACCTTTGACGCTTTACGTTTGACGTGCTTTGCCAGGCGTTGACCACATGAAATTGTAAAGCTGATGGAAGGACGATCTGAACCATGCCAAATAATCCATTCATTAACGGGGCGCTTCGCGCCCGCGGCCAGCGCCGGGGGATGAAGTCCCCCGGCTAGAAACAGCGCCCCTGCGGGGCTAGCCGGATTTATCCGGCGCTGTTTTGTAGCCCGGCGACTTCATCGCCGGGCGGACGTGGCAAACGCTTCAACCGAAAAAGGGCGCACCCAAATTGTAAAGCTGAAGGAAGGACGATCTGAACCATGCCATTTTATCTGTTTTTATCTGCGTAGATCAGCTTTTTCTGCGTCATCTGCATTCTGTTTGCGAATCTGGCGGATGGTCCCGGATGAAATCAAAAAAAATCCGCGAATATCCGCACAATCAGCGTCATCCGCGTCGAATCAAAAGGTCTTGCGTGAGATCAGCTTTTGGGTTCCGGTTTGTCCGGGTTAGAGCGATTCATCCCAATAGCGCCGGATGAGGGTGGGCGGGAAAATCCCCCGGTCGGTGACGATGCCCGAGATGAGATGCGGCGGGGTGATGTCGAAAGCCGGATAAAGCGCCTTCGCGCCCTCCACCGCGGTGCGCCGCCCCGCACAATGCAGCACCTCCGCCCCGTCCCGCCACTCGATCTCGATGCCATCCGCGCTCTCGGTGGCCGGATCGGGCCCGTCGTAGCCCAGCACATAAAAAGGGATGCCGTGATAATGCGCGGCGATGGCGATCTGAAAGGTGCCCACCTTGTTGGTGATGTGCCCGTCCAGCGTGATGCGATCCGCCGCGCAGATGAATTTATCGATCATCCCCTGGCTCATCAGATGCGCGGGCATGCCATCGGTGATGACGGTGACGTCCACCCCCAGCTCTTTGGCGCACTGGGCGGTGAGCCGGGCCCCTTGCAGATAGGGCCGCGTCTCGGTGGCGATGAGATGGATGGTCTTGCCCTGCCGCCTGGCCGTCCACAACATCCAGCACAGGGCCGCGCCCGCAATGCAGTGCGTCAGCACCCGATCGCCATCCTGCAACAGCCCGGCCGCGTGCTCCCCGCACAGCCTGCTCACCCGATTGCCCCGCTCGATCTCGCCGTTGACGTAGTCAAGCACCGCCCGTTTGGGGTCATCGCCCGCCTCCAGCGCGGCCAGCGCCCGCGCCAGCGCCGCCGGAATGATGTGATGCAGATCGTCCGCAGTGGGGCGGGTGGCCAGCAGCCGCTTTGAAGCGGCTTCATAGGCCGCTTTAGCGGGCTTTGCCAACGCCAGGCCCAGGCCCGCGGCGTAGGCCAGCGGCGGCCCGCCCTGCACAATCATCGTCTCGATGGCTCGGGCCACCTCCTCCACCGAGCGGCAGGTCACATACTCCGTCTCATGCGGATATTTGGCCCGATTCAGCAGGATCACCGCGTCCTGCTCGGGGTCATAATAAAGCGTCTTGAAGCGGTCGGCAAGGATGGCTGGGTTCATAGCCCCTAGTTTACATCCCATTGAATCGAGTTCAAAATCTGCCGGAAGATGGCGTCGTAGGCGGGATTCAGCGGGGCGCGTTCGATGATGATCTCGTAATTCCCATGAAAGGTGCGATAACCTTCGCTGAGAGGATATGCTGCATCGATCACGTGAACGGCGGGCTGTCCCGCCAACGTCACTTCTTCGACGACTCGGCCCCAGGATTGCGTCTCCTTCTGGATGTGCAGCCAGTTATCTGCATCGGTGATGGGTGCGCCGCGCCCGTACGTGCGGCTGATGACCACTTCAAAATTATCCGACAGCAGCGGAATGACGCCCACTGCCTGGTCGAAAGCGAAATTGGCGATGACATAGCGCCCTCGCCCCACCTGCTGCACTCGCCATCTCGCTGGCGCTTGCACCGTCAGGCCCAGGTCGGGCAGATGATACCGGGGCCAGTCCGTTGCCGGGCCAGCTTCGGGCAGCCCGCGATGAGCGCCGGACATATTTGCTGGCAGGACGCCTCGCTGTCGCAGTTGAGAGAACACGCCCAAAAACGTCACATCGCGGGCGATGGGCGTCAGCTCGCCGCTGGCCACATCTAGCAAGACCACATCATGCTTTGGCGCATCTCCCGAAACAACGACCAGATGCCTGCTGTCAGCCGTCCAATGAGGCCGGGGCATTGAGCTAAAGTCGTTGAAAAACACGCCCGCTCCCGTTTCGGCATTGAGCAGGGTCAAGACACTTTCCCTGCCGGCGCGCGGATCGTAGTTCACCCAAAGCTCGCCATCGAGAGAAGGGACATTCCAGTGCAGATCGAACGCCCTGCTCAGGGGCATGACATCCCCCAGGATGGTGCACGCCCGTCGTCCTTCCAACGTCCAGAACAGGAAGCCATCGGTGGCCCAGGCAAAACCCTGCGGGGTGGATTCCGACGATCGGGCAGTAAACCGGCAGATCGGTTGCGCCTCGCCCGAATTCACATCCGCCAGCCACACAGTGCAGATGGGAGCGTCGGAGCCGGAGCAGGTGATGGAGACGATATGACGGCCGCAACTGGAGCCGGATGCGTAGCCATCTGCACAGCCAGGCGACCAGAACGCGTACATCGCTCGGGAAGGCAGCTCGGCCAGGATACGCGGCATATCGTTTTCCACCACGTTTCGCACGAAAATGGCGTCAGGATTTGGTGGCTGAGGCTGATTGGCAAAATTGGTGTAAGCGATGCGGAGGCTGTCGGGCGCCCAGGTCGCGGCCAGGGGATGCTCGTCGATCTGGCGCTGTTCACTGCCGTCCATTGCCGCCAGCCATGAGCCCCCGGTTTGTGTGGGGAGCAACAACCATCGACCATCGGGCGAGATGGCCGGAGGATAAAGGAGCGGCGTCAGAAAATAGCCCTCCCCGGCCTTTGGATCCAGCACGTAGCGCCCCGCTCCCAGCAGCTTCCGCTCGCTGCCGCTGGCAAGATCGTGAAGAATGACCGAGCCATCGGCCCGGGCGTAGAGAACCTGGTCATCAACCGGAGTTCCGGGCTCGATACCCAGCACAACTGCGGCGTCCGCCTGCGAAGCGGGCGCGGGCGTGGGCAGAGCGGGCGGCGGTGCGGGAGTGAAGACAGGGATGACGGGCGTGGACGCGGGCAGATCGGGCGGAACAAAGGCGCAGCCCGCCAGCAGGAGCAGAAGAAAAAACCAACCAATTCGTTGCACGAATAACCTCCAATAACCGGCATAGCGTTTTCAATGGACATAGGCGATGAGGGATCAAAGGCGACCGCCCATCGCCCAGTAAGCATAGCATACCAGCAATTGTAAAGAGGCGCTTGACGCTTCCAACACGCTTGATCGACGGTTTTGCGACGGTGATCGGAAAGAATCCGTGATTGTTTACGAACCAGGAGCCCTTTGCGACGGCTTATTTCGACGCAGGAGAATCGAGAATCAGGATAGGGCAGTAGAGGCTATAGTCAGGATTGGAATTGTCGTAAAGATGTAATCGCAGATGTTGAGGAAGCGCCGCGCCTAACACGCCTGGCAGATATTCATAAAACTGAAATGTGTGCTTTTGCGGAGCCAAAAATGGAGAACCGAAAATCATGTAATCCGGCGGCCCTTCATTTCCGGTTACGATGTTTATGCTGAGAGCGCTCGCTTCTGTGGTGAGCGTGTAAACGCCCTGAACAAACCACTGATCACCTTCCGGGGAAGCTTTAACCGTAGTCAGGTTCAATTCAGGCATGTTGGCGTCATTCCATCCAACCGCATCATGCACACAACGGGCCATGTCAAAATCAAAACGCATCTCTTCCAATCCATCCAGCAGCCAGGGGGGAAGCCAGGTTCTGGAGGAATTCCAGGATGATACATCGAGAGCGCTGGCGTCCAGCAGGGCGGGATTGGATGCGTGGAATGATTGCAGGAACGCCTCTTGCACCTGGGGCGCCCTATCGCTGAGAATCAGGGCGTAATCCAGGCCCGCTTTTTCATCGCGCCAGATGATCCATATTGCATCTTCGCCACGAGCAAAGGCCGAATCTTGCCGATAGCGTTGGCATGACCAGCCATCCATGATGCAGGTTCCATCCTTCTGCAAAGGCGCATCCATATTCGGGAGGAGGCTCGTTTCCCGCAATTGGGGAGTGAAATCATCAGGCGAAGGCTCGTGAGTGGTGGATGAATGCCAGACCAGATTCACGGCATCCACGCCATCCGCGTAAGTCTCGAAAAATCCGAGGGTGACAATTCCCTGCGTTACACTCCCCGCCGCCGTCATCCGCCCTACCCAGGGCACGGTGTCGGGATGATGGAACCAGCTTTTCCGCCCGAACCACTCCACGAATCCTGGAGCGTGCTTCTTCGCCCAGGCAATATAGAGAGAGGAGCGCGCCGAGGCGGAGTCCTGCAACGGCGTGGGCGGTGCAGCGCCTTCCCCGCGTCCATCTTCCTGTTTCTGAGATGTCGCCCATTTGCCCAAATAGCGCTGTTTGGGGCGGGCGTCTTGGATATCAATGGGACATTGCAAGCGCTGGCCGTTCTCCTGATTCTCGATCTGCAAGATCAGGTCTTCCGAATGGATGATGCCATCGATGGAGGCCAGTCGAAAAAGCTGGCTGAAATCACCGCCCGGGGGCTGTAGATAGAACTCGCCCGGTGGATCGTAGCTGACTTCCCCGCTGAAATGTGGCGTGACGAAAGCCCGAAAACGTCCGCTGTGCAGTTCGTAACGTCCCTCGACCAGCCAACTCTGGCCAGGCGTGCGCTCAGACGAACTCACAGCCACCCGAGACAGCCTGATGATCAGCCCGTTTTCGTCGTCCCAGCCGGAAAATCCGGGACGACAATTGGCCATATCGAACTGAAAAGAAACGTCTCGCTGTGGCGGTTGGGACGAGCCACCTGTTTTTATCGGCTTCGATACGTTAGCCCGCAATGCCAACAGCAACGCAAGGAATCCCACCACCAATACGATGCCCCCTGTGGCGATAACGCCCTTTCCAAAACGCAACCAGGGCGCCAGGGAAAAATCTTGCGGCGTTGAGGGATGGCTTACAGATTCGTGTATTTGGACAACGAATCTGGAACTGAATTGGGGATTTGGCCGGGGATCAGACAGAGATCGGATGCTGGCGTCCTGGCGTCGATACGCCTCCAGCAATCGAGCGCAATCAGGACAGGTGCGTATATGGGCGTCAATCATAGAGCGTTCGCCAGAGGAAAGCGCATCATAGACGGCAAGCATATCCTGAATCTTTTTATGATTCATCAGGCTGTTTCTCCAGAGTGATAGAGATGATGAAGTTTCTTCCTCGCCCGAGAAATGCGAGTCCTGACCGCTCCTTCAGAGATGCCAAGAATGTTGGCGATTTCGCTGATGTCGAAACCATCGCGGACATAGAGCAAAAGCGGGGCGCGATAGATGGGCGAAAGCGCAGCCAGCGCCCGCTCTACATCCAATTGCTCCTCCACCAGATAGCTCTCCCATGTCTGAGCATAGCGACCATCTCCTGCACTACGCCAGGGCAGCCAACGCAAAAGCGATTGGCGTCGGTGGGCATTCCGCGCCAGGTTGGTGGCGATGCGATAAATCCACGCCCGTTTGTTTTTTATCTCGCCCAGGGCGTGGCGATGCTGCAACACCCGGATGAATGTCTCCTGGGTGAGATCATGAGCGGTTTCGCGATGGTTTAACAGGCGAAAGAGATATGCGAAGCTCCCTTGATGGTGTTGCTGGAAGAGATGTGCGACTTCATCTGCTAACGCCGTTTCAACATCATCTTCTGTCTGGGCGCGGACTGTGGCGTCGGTCATAACCGTAACCGTATTCAGGGGAAAGTCGATAGAGAGACGAACGCTTTCAATAAGTATGACCAACGAATCCCCAAAAAGTTACCGATTTAGATCTCCCGGCTAATTGACAACCAGTTTGGTGCGTCACTTCGCAGTCGCTGCACTCCTTCTCCCATTCAAAAACCAGGGATTTCTCGTATGCGTCCCCCGGCGATTCCTCTCCATCCTCCCGCATTGGGGACATTTTCGCCAATCCCACAGGGGGCGATTGGCGAGATCTCATAGCGATTGGATAAATTTCTTGCCTCATTCTATAATGTTCATAAGCTCCTCGGCCTTTTTGTGTGGTTTTGGCATCTATACAATGGCCGTTGAGCTCTTTTTTGGTAACTGCTAAGGTATGCCAGTTGGTTGTCTTTTTTCACTCAAACCTGACAGGTTCTCGTAACCTTGGCGGCAGGGTGTGAGGTTTTCAGCCAGCAACGAAGCGTGCAAGGTGCTGATATCGTTGCCAAAGGAACCTGTCAGGTTAGTTCAAGCGAAAACGACCTTTGCAGTTACCTTTTTTGTCAAATTCATCTTCTGACATCATTCACCACACACTTTAGAACCGAAACGCGGAGGTTGCGCTCGGGCGGCGAATGACGTATGATTACAAAGTTCAATTTTGTCTTCCGAAAAAGAGAACATATCCCCCAGAGAGGCGAGAGGCATCGATAAGATCAACGTTCCCTCTGCGAGACTTTTTCAGGGAAGCAATTCTACAACCATTGGGAATTTTGCATGAGCGTACAACTTTCAGAACCGCGCAAGGATGCGCGCATCACCTTTGAAGACAACCGGGTTTTCTCCGGGCCCATTGGCGCGCCGATGGAGGATTTTGTATTGGCTGCGACCAAAGATGATGGCGAGCCTGCCGCCATCGCGGCTATCGTGGATAACAAACTGACGGAATTGGCCCGCCGCGTCCTGCGCGACGGCGTCGCCAGCCTTATCCGGCTGAATACGCCCGACGGCGCTCGCATTTACCGCCGCTCGCTCACGTTTATGATGATCGCTGTGGCCAATCGCTGTTTCCCTGACGCCCGGGTGTATGTCGAGCATTCGGTGGTCAATGGCGGCTACTATTGCCGCATCGAAGGGCGCGAGCCATTCACGGATGCGGAGTTGCAGCGCCTGGAACAGCGCATGCGGGAGATGGTGGAAGCGAATCTGCCCATCGAACGCAAACGCGTCAGTCTTGATGAAGCGGTGCGCATCTTCGAAGAAGCCGGGGACGAAGAGAAGTTGAGCTTGCTCAAGCAGCGTTACAAGCCCGATCTCATCATCTATAAATTGCTGGAGACGCAGGATTATTTCCACGGCTACATGGCTCCCAGCACCGGCTATTTGCGCTATTTCGCCATCGAGCCCGCGGACGGCGGATTTTTGCTTCGCTTTCCTCATCAAGATGACCCCACCACCATTCAGCCCTACACGGCGCCAACCCCTCTCTTTCAGGTGTTCAGCCAATACAGCGAGTGGCTGTGGCGTTTGGGCATTCGCAATGTGGCGGGATTGAACGAGATCATACAATCAGGCCAGCTAACCGAGGCCATTTTGGTTTCGGAATCGATGCACGAACAGCATATCAGCGATATCGCAGATCAAATCGAACAGCGGCGCGATCGGGTGCGCGTGATCCTCATCGCGGGACCATCCTCTTCGGGCAAGACCACTTTCGCCCGGCGACTGGCCGTGCGCTTGCTGGCGGTGGGGCTGCGCCCCTTACCCATCAGCGTCGATAACTACTTCGTCGACCGGGCGCATACGCCGCGGGACGAAAATGGCGATTATGACTTTGAATCGCTGTATGCGGTGGACATCGCTTATCTCAACCAGCAGATCAACCAGCTCATAGCTGGCGAAGAAGTGACTCTTCCTGAATTCGATTTCACCACCGGGGAACGTCGCCCGGGCCTGAAGGTGCGCATTTCGTCCCAGCATGTCCTGGTCATCGAGGGCATCCACGCGCTGAATCCCGAGTTGTTGCCCCAGGTGGATCCAAACGCCTGTTTTCGCATTTACGTCAGCGATCTGGCGCAATTGAATCTCGACCGCTACAATCGCATCTCCACCACCGACGTGCGCCTCATCCGGCGCATCGTGCGCGACGCCCGCAGCCGGGGCTACTCGGCCGCGGACACCATCGCCCGCTGGGAGAGCGTGCGGCGCGGCGAGCGTAAATGGATTTTCCCCTTCCAGGATAGAGCCGACATCATGTTCAACTCGGCGTTGCCCTACGAGCTTTCGGTGCTGCAACCCATGGTGCTGCCGCTGTTGCGCCAGATCGAACCCGATACGCATGAATGGATCGAGGCCAAGCGTCTGCTTTCGCTGCTGCGCTGGTTTTTGCCCGCGGAGCCCGATCATGTGCCATCCGATTCCATCTTGCGCGAGTTCATTGGCGGCTCTATTCTCGAAGACTACCATCCCTGGATCAATCCCGTGATTTGACGGGATGCAAGTGATGGCTCTACAGAAGAAACTTCAACACGGAGGCGCAGAGTGCACGGAGGGAAAAAAGTAAGATTTGGAGATGTTTTTCTCCGCGTACTATCATTGTTTTCTCCGTGACCTCCGTGTCTCCGTGGTGAAATGATCTTTTTGTAGTGGTCTCAAGTGATGTGATGGCGTAAACCGTAACGGAAATTCTCTGCAACAGGAGGAGATATTGCAATGAGTATCAAATTTGGCACCGATGGCTGGCGCGCGGTCATCAGCGACGCGTTCACTTTCGAAAACGTGCGGCTGGCGGCCCAGGCCATCGCCGATATGGTTCGGGCGGAGCAAAACGGTTCCGAGACGACTTTTGTGGTGGGATATGACACGCGTTTTCTTTCCGACCGCTATGCAAAGACCGTGGCGGGCGTGTTGGCCGCCAACGGCATTCGCGTACTGCTGACCGAAGGTTTTGCCGCCACGCCCGCCGTCTCTTACGCCATTGTGAATCAGCAGGCCGCGGGCGGCGTGATGATCACCGCCAGCCACAACCCGCCTCGCTACAATGGCCTCAAGCTCAAGGCGGCTTATGGCGGCTCGGCCAGCCCCGCAGCCAGCCAGCAGGTGGAGAAAACGCTGCTGGCCAATCTCCGGACGGGAAAGCAGCCTCGCGAGATGCCGCTGGAGACGGGCTTGCGTCAGGGGATGATCGCATATTTCGATCCTTATCCCGACTACGCCCGGCACATCCGCTCGCTCGTCGATCTCGAAGCCATCGCCAACGCGTCATTGGCCATCGCGGTGGACGCCATGTATGGCGCGGGCATGGGCTACACCGATCGTCTTTTGCGAGAAGCGGGCGTCGAGCCTGTCACCCTGCACCACGAGCTCAATCCAGGCTTTGGCGGCTTGCATCCCGAACCCATCGCCAGGCATTTGACAGCCCTGAGCCAACTGATGAAGGAGAGCGACCTGATGTTGGGGCTGGCCACCGATGGCGATGCAGATCGCATCGGGGCCATGGGCCCAATGGGCGACTTCGTCGATCCGCACCGCATCATGACGCTGACCCTGGATTATTTCTTGCGAAAAGGAGAACGAGGCGTGGTGGTCAAGACCGTCAGCACCACGCAAATGCTCAACCTACTGGCGGAAGAAAACGGGCTGGAGGTCATCGAAACGCCCGTGGGATTCAACCACATCTCCGATCTCATGCTCACCCGGGATGTTCTCATTGGCGGAGAGGAATCGGGCGGCATCTCCATCAAGGGGCACATTCCCGAGGGCGACGGCGTGCTGATGGGATTGCTGCTGGCTGAGCTGGTGGCCAAACAGGGCGGCGACATAGACGCCCTGATGAATCGCCTGATGGATCGCATCGGGCGTTTCGCCTACGCCCGCCACGATTACAAAACCAGACCCTTTTCCAAGCCCGATCTGGTTCGGCGCCTCACCGATGCGGCTCCTGGCACCCTTGCAGGCAAGCGCGTCGCCCGGCTCAACACTCGAGACGGCGTCAAATATCTGCTGGAGGATGGCAGTTGGCTGCTGATCCGGCCCTCGGGCACCGAGCCCGTGCTGCGCGTTTACGCCGAAGCCCACACGCCCGACGCGGTGCAGCGACTGCTGGAGGAAGGCGGGCGTCTGGCGCAAAACGCCCAGGCGGCCATGGCTCGATAATTCAGCTCGAAGGCGGTGGTGTATGCAATCCAGGCAGTACAGATGAAATCAATTGGGTGTGTCCTTTTTCGGTTGAAGCGTGTGCCATGTCCGCCCGGCGATGAAGTCGCCGGGCTACAAAACAGCGCCGGATAAATCCGGCTAGCCCCGCAGGGGCGCTGTTTCTAGCCGGGGGACTTTATCCCCCGGCGTTGGCCGCGGGCGCGAAGCGCCCCGTTAATGAATGGATTATTGTAACTACTAAGGTCGTCACCGGTCTGTCACCCGAAAACCACTAAGAGCACTAAGACACAAAGGCGCAAAGGAAAATTTATACATTTTTTCTTCGTGTTCTTAGTGCCTTTGTGCCCTTTGTGGTTTATTAACCGGGGTGCGTTAGCAGTTACGGATTATTTTAACTTTCCAACTCATTTGGGACGCACCCAAATCAATTGGCGTCATTCACCATGATTTTTGCCAAAAGCGGCAAATTTTGGCGGAAATCATCAGTAAATCTGCTATAATTCAAACACTGTATCGAAAATATATCGACGCATCCAAATAATTCTCGAGCAATGTCGCCAAGAGCGTAAGTTAAAGTTGGTTTGTAAAAGATAAATTTTGTCGGCGGCATTCAATTTGTGAATGTTTATTCCTGTTGTAAATTACAAGAGGTTATAAAGTTTTTTGTGTATTTTTGTGAGTTTGTTAAAAATTCCCCCATATTGACAAAAGTGAACAAATCGCGGATAATGTTAGTGCAATATCCGTAACTGCTAACGTAGCAAGGCCAAAAACCACGAAGACACGACGACACGAAGGGTGAGAAATAAGGATTTTCTTCGTGTCTTCCTTCCTTCGAGCCTTCGTGGCAATACATTTTTAAGGTCGAATCAGGCTACCTGAGCAGTTACCAATATCCTCTTAAACTCACCGGTTTTTCGGAGGAGGTCGACCAATGCCAACATTCAGAAAATTGGATAAAGAAAAAGTGAATGACATTTTGACATCCAAACAGAAAGGCAAAGGGATATCGCAACGGGAATTGGCGTTGCAAGCCTACATTGAACAATTGAGCAGCCTCGATGTCGGCGAAGGTTTGGAGATAAAATTGTCCAAAACAGATAATCGTCAAACAGTGAAAAATCGGTTATTGCGCGCAGCCGATCGTTTAGGCATCGAGATCGAGTTCATTCGCTCGCGTAACGTCATCCGCCTTTACCGAACGAAATAATCATTCTGGGGTGATGCAAAAAGACCGGCTCTCGCAATGAGGCCGGTCTCTTTGCGTTTACTGCGCGTGTGGGCGTCAGCTTGCGGCTTCTTTCTTCAACTTCATCAGCACGTAGATGACGATGACGATGACCGCCAGGACCAAGAGAATGACGCCGATGGGCGTCCAGGGGATTTCCAGGGCCTTGGGCGCGGGCGGCTCTTCCTCTTGCTCCATCGCAGCCTTTTCCAGGGGCTCGGGATTGGGAACGAATTTCACTTGCAGGGGTTTGGGCTGGCCCGCGTCGGGCGAGGAGAAGGATGCGAGTTTGGCCGCGTCCTCCGGGCTGTAGCCCAGGGCTGCAAAGTCCAGCCGCCCGTCGGGCGTATGGCAATCAGCGCAGCCCAGGGCCTCCTCTTTGGGCAGGATGCCGTGGCTGAGTTGCAGAGGGATTTTGTAGGTCTTGGCCTGCCACTGGCCGCTGTAATCCACGCCCGCTTCTTTGGCTCCGGCCGCGATGGCTTTCTCGAGATCGCCGGTCTTGTAGAAGAGGCCCAGTTTCAGCGGCAGCGGCTTGCCCGATTGGGCGTCCACCGGCGCCACAGCCGTGAATAGCTTGAAGGGCTGCAATTTCGAGGCGTCGTCGTCGAAACTTCCGGGCCACTGGCCGGGCTTCAGCTTGCCACCGTTGTACCATTTGTAGATGGGATCGACGCTGTTGGCCGGGGCCAGCCCATCCACCGGCTCGTACAGCTCTTTGATGGGATCGTACTTGGGCTCCGCAGTCCAGTCCCGGGTCATCAGGCCGCCGGTGCTGCGGATGTGGCACGTGCGGCAGTCGAGGCGCTCATGTTTGTTGTTGATGAGGGCGTTGGCGTGGGGCGCTTCGGTGTGGCAGCTTTCGCAGGTGAGGCGTTCGGCGTGGTCGCGGCTCCACAGGGTGGGCGCATAGCCGTAGACGGTGTGCTCCCCGCCCGCGTGGCAATCCACACAGACCATGCCGTTGTCCGCGTGCACATCGCCCGTAGCCTCGTCCGCGTGCTTGTCCGCCACCGGCGCGAAATCCACGCCCCGCTTGTAGAGCTTGCCCCCGCCCGCGTTGAGATGGCAGCGCAGGCAGGCCTCGGCCGTGGGCTTGGCCGCGCTACGCGCGGCGGCCAGGCTTTTGTCGCCCGGGATCACCCACTCGCCGTTCTCGTCTTTTTCGGGGTAGCGGGCGTTCATGTCATAGACTTCGGCGTGGCAGATGAGGCAGTCGATTTTGGATTTGGCCTCAGGCGTTTGCGCCTCGGGCGCGGCGGGCATGGGCCCGGCGCCCACATGACAACCTCCGCAGCCGCCCGCGATTTTCATATCGGGGTTGAGCACGCCCAGCCAGTTGATGCGGGGGATGCTGCCGGGCAGGGGGCTGTAATGATCCATCTTCTCCTTCCAGGTGTAATGCACCGAGTGCATCACCTGGTCGGCCTGGCCCAGATGACAGACTTCGCAGGTCTCGGGGCCGGTGTATTCTTCGATGTGCTGATGCTCGGGCGGCGGGTCGGCCAGGGCCACGCCCGGAATCAGCAACGCCAGCAGCATGAGCAAGATGGTGGGTATCAGAATACGTTTCATCGTTGCGACACCTCCTTGGCTGCCGCATGACACTCGGTGCAGCCATCGTCCTCATACTCGGCGTGATCCAGCGGCGCTGGCGAGATGTAGGTGAAGGACCCATGACAGGCCTGGCAATCGGCCCGGGCCTCATCCGCCGCATGGGACTGCACGGGCATGGGCTGGGGCGGAGCTTCCCACACCACATGTTTGGGGATTTCCTCGGCCATTTCGGGGGCGGGCGTGGCTGTGGGCAGGCCCGGCGGCTGCGCGGGCTTATAGGCTTCCTCCACCGGCGCCGGGGGCACGGTGGTGATGGCCGTTTGCTCGGTGAAGATGTAGTAGGTGCTGATCAGCATGAGGATGGCCAGCAACCCGGCCAGGGGCAGATAGAGCACGGCCCGACGCCAGCGCTCCTGGCCCGGCGGCAGGGGCGGCGGCCACACGCCCTGCTCGATCTTCTCCAATTCCAGCGGATGCTCCTCCTCCATCTCCTCCACATCGATGGCGCCGGTGAACATGCTCTTGTTGAAATGCTTGACGTGCACATGCCACACGTGCCAGATGAGGATGGAGAGCACCGCCAGGATGGCCTCGTAGCCGTGGGCCATCTTGGCCGCGGGGATGAATTCGCCGGGGAAGATGCGGGTGGTGAGCACCGGATTCCACAGCATATAGCCGCTGACCGCCATCACCAGCGTGCCCCACACCACGGCCCAATACTCGATCTTCTCGCCGAAGTTGTAGCGATCCATGAGCGGGCGCTGGCGGCTGAGGCCGATGTTGTATTTCAGCAGGACGATGACGTCTTTGGCGTCTTTCAGGCCCGGCAACATGCTCAGCGGGCGTTTCAGCACGTAGATTTTGTATCCCACGTAGAACAGATGGAAGATGGAGAGCAAAATCAGCACGATGGCCGAGATGTGATGGATGCTGCGGGTGTTTTCGATGCCTCCCAGTCCTTTGATGATGGCCAGGGAGAGGCCATTTTCGGGGAATTTCTGCACCAGGCCGGTGATGGCCAGGATGGTGAAGGAAAGCAGCAGGAAGAAGTGCTCCACCCGCTCGGTGACGCCGAAGCGGATGATTTTCATCGCTCGCTCAGTCATGTTCATCACCTCCCTGCTGTTGGCCCGCCCCAACGCCCTTCTTCTTGCCCCGATTTTTGAGGGTGCGGAAGGCGTCGGTGGAGACGAACACCGCGAAGAAGACCAGGGTGAAGGGGATGATCAGCCAATAGAACCACTTCACTGCGGTCACGAGGGGGTAGCGCTTCCAGTCGGGCCGGTAATGCCCCAGCCAGCTCTTGGTGAAGCTCTCGTTGGCGTCGGGATGACAGCGCTGGCAGGTCTTGACCAGGTTGGCGCTGATCACGCTGGAGTTTTCGTCGGTGGGGGGCAGGATGAGGTGGGCGCCGTGGCAGTCGCTACACACCGCCTTGTTGGTGTAATGGCCCGGCTCCGTGGCCTCGAAAATCGACACGGTCGCGCCATGAAAATCGGAGACGTAGGTGTCGAAGACGTCGGTGCTGATGTCGTACTCGCTCATCAGCTCCTTGTCGGCGTGGCAGTCGCCGCACATCTCGGGCGATTTCAGCCGAAACTCGGCGCTGCGCGGGTCGGGTATCTTGTGGGCGGGATGGCAGTTGCTGCATGTGGGCGTATCCTGATTGCCCTTCATGGTCTCCTGCCCGTGGATGGATTGTTTGTAGTCGTCGAGGATGGTGCTGTGGCACTGGCCGCAGGCCTCCGCCATTTGCATCCGGTCCACCTCATGTTTCTCGGGATCAGCCCATTGCACGTCGTGGCTGCCGTGGCAGTCGGCGCAACTGGCGGCCTCGAATTTGCCAGCGGCGATGAGCCGAGCGTGGACGCTGTCCTGCCTGTCCAGGGCCTGATCTTCATGGCAGTTGCCGCAGACCAGGCTCATCTTTAATTGCCAGGTGCGATAGTCCACATCGGGGAAGTCGGCGTGGGGGTAGCCGCTCATGTCGTTGTGGCAATCCACGCAGCGCACTTCCTCATCGGCGTGGACGCCGTGAGCCGAGGCGTCCAGCGTATCCGCGTCGATGGTCAGGGGCAGCACCTCGTTGGAGGGCAGCGTCATTTCCAGCCCCGGCTCCGCGTGACACACCAGGCATTGATCGTTGCTCGGGCGGTTGGGGTCGGGGGAGCCCTGGGCGCAGGTGGGGAGAACGATGGCCGCCATCAATCCAACAGCCAGCAGGAGTGCGAGAAGTAATGATTGATGATTAATGATTAAAGTGAATCTTCCATCCCGCTCCTTCGCCAATGCTTTAATCATTAATCTTTGATCTTTAATCATCATGATCCTCCCTCCACTGGCTTGGGGATGTCGTCGGGGGCGACGATGACGGGGGCGTTGGCGGCCCGCTCGTCGGGCGTGACATCCTGTTCGGTGAGGAAGAGATCACTCTGGCCGTGGCAGTTGTTGCAGCTCTGGTTCTGCGGCGTTTTGGCCCGCACATTGTGGGGCGTGGTGAATTTCCACGTGGGCACAGCGTCGAAATCGGGCAGCAGGTTATCGCCGTAGTAGGCGAAGAGGTCTTTGTTGGTGGGGGCGTGCCGCAGCAGCACCCATTCCCAGGGATGTCGCTCGCTTTTGATGGGGTTATGCCCGATTTTGAAGGTCATCTGCGAGGGCTCGCTGGCAAAGTATTTGATGCCCTTGTCATCGATGCCGGTGTGGCAGCCATAGCAGCTCTTGTACGCGCCCGCGGCGTGGCAGGTCTGACAGGCCATGTTTTGCAGATGCTCCTGGTCATGCTGCTCGACGCCGTCGCCCGGCTTCACATCTTCGTGGCACTGGATGCAGGTGGGAGCGGTGGGGTCTTCGTAGCGCGTGCCGCCGTGGCTGCCATCGTGATAAGATGCGTCATCCGCGTGGCAATCGCTGCACAACATCCCTTCTTTTTCCCAGTGGATGTCAGCAGGGATGTCTTCGTGGCCGCCTTTGTAATCATCGGCGATGCGGGTGCTGTGGCAGCCGCCGCATGTCTGCCAGATGGAGGCTGTCTTTTTGAAGAGATGCCCGGAAAGCAGGCCTCCGCCCAGGGCGGTGGGCCGACTCACGTGGCAATCGCTGCAATCGGCATGACAACCGGTGCAATGATTGTTGTAGGCGGTGGCGAAGGTGGGATCGGTGAAATCGGCGCCGCGATGGGCCAGCACCGTCTGGTATCCGGTCTGCAGGCGATGGATGTTGGTTTGGGCGGCGGAGGCATAATCCACATGACATTTGCCACAGGTTTTGGCGGGGTCTGCGCCCACCTTTTTGATCATGCCCTCGTGCGCGGCGTCTTTGTCATCGGTGTCCGGTTGGCCGCCATGGCATTCGATGCAGCCGATGTCGGCGTGGACGTCTTTTTTTAGAAACTTGTCCTTGATCAGGACTTTTTGCCATACCTCCAACGGAGGCAAGCCGCCCGCTCACCCCTCGCCGGAGGCTTCTTCCGATTTCACTTCCTCCGGCTCTTTGGCGAGTTTCTTCAGTTTTTTCTTGTCGGTGTGGCAGGCGATGCAGTTGTCGGAGTTGGGCGTATCGGCCTGTATGGTCAGGTGGGATGCACCTTCGGCAGATATTTGCTCGTCAACACTCGCCTGCTGAAGCGAAGCTTCCGCCCCCATTGGCGCTCTCGCCTGAAGGTGCGCCACGCGTTGCGCCGCGGGCAGAGGCGTGGCCCAGGCGGGCGGGCGGATGACCAGCGCGCCCAGGAAAATCAGCGCCAACGCCGCGGCCAGCCACAACCCACGCTTACGGGATGGTCGATTGCGATGATTCATAAGCGGACTCCTCTCAAAGTGGTGCGACGCAACTACTAAGGTAGGCATGCTGAGCCAACATTCAAGACAGCGTTAGTCAGTTTTGCAGCCTTGGCCGCTGGACTTGGCCCCCTCCCCAGCCCTCCCCCGCAAGCGGGAGAGGGAGCCGCTGGTTTGCAAAGTTTTTTGCAGACGGAGAGGTCTTCCCCCCCGCTTGCGGGGGGGGAGCGAGGGGGGGCTGCCGCAGCAGGCGCCAGGCCCTCGAAAACAGGCCACGTTAGCAGTTACGGTGCGACGCACTTTCCAAACGGGCTTAAGCCTGTTTTCAAGTGCGTCGCACCTGGGAGTGTGTGGCTTATTGCTCGGTGGGATAATCGTGGGCGGCTTTTTCGGGGTTGAAACGTTTGACGAAGACGCCGGGGTCGGTGGTCCAACTGCTCATGCCGTGCAGCAGGGCCTTGGCGTGATACCCCAGATCGTTGAGCCCGGCCGTGACCTGGCTGGCGGCCTGGCCCGTGTAGCACACCACCACAATATCCCGATCATGATCGATCTTGCTCAGCATTTCGGGCGTGAACAGCTCGCCGGGCTTGGCCCAAACCGCGCCCGGGATGTGGCCCTTCTCGTAATCCTCTTTGGCCCGCACCGAGATGATCAAGGGGTCATTGTCCGCATCGCCGTCGTTCAGGTTCTCATACAGCGCATCGGCCTTGATGAAGTCTGGGCCGTCATCCAGCCAGGCGTCAGCCGCGGGGATGGCGTCATCCGCGGGCGGTTCGGGCATGTCGAAGGTTTCATCGCCCCACGCGCCCGCTTCGGTGGTGGTGGGATAATCATGCGCGGCTTTTTCGGGGTTGAAGCGCTTGACGAAGACATTGGGATCGGTGGTCCAACTGCTCATGCCAAAGAGCAACGCCTTGGCGTCGTAACCGGCGATCTCCAGGGCGGCGGTGGCCTGCGATGCGGTCTGGCCGGTGTAGCACACCACCACGATCTCCCGGTCATCGGGCAGCGTGCTGATGACATCGGGGTTGAAGAGATCCTTGACGCTGAGGTTGACCGCGCCGGGAATGTGGCCCTTGGCGTAATCCTCGGGCGCTCGCACCGAGATGATGAAAGGATCGTTGTCGGGGTCGCCGTCGTTCAGGTTCTCGTACAGGGCGTCGGCCTTGATGAAGTCGGGGCCATCCTCCCAAGCCGCTTCCACATCCCCCAGCAGCGCGCTTTCGCCGCCTGCGGCTTTTTCTACGGGATAATCGGGCGCCGTGGCCGCGTCGTAGCGGGCCTGGCCAAAGACCTCATCATCGTGCGTCCAGCCCATGATGCCATATTTGAGATTGGTCGCCTCATAGCCAAGTGCATTGAGGATGGTGGTGGCGATACCGCCGGTGTGCCCGGTGTAGCAGTACACCACGATAGGCTTGTCATCGGGGATCTTAGCCAGGTTGTCGGGGTCAGCGATGGTCTTCCAGGGGATGTTGATGGCGCCGGGGATATGGCCCTTGGCGTAATCTTCGGGCGCTCGCACCGAAATGATGAAGGGATCATTGTCCTTGTCGCCATCGTTCAGGTTCTCGTACAACGCTTCGGCGCTGATGACCGGCGGGCGATCTTCAGCCAGATATGCGGCCGCGGCGGCCCGAACGATGTCGTCGGGATTACTGACGTCCACATCCGGTTCGGGGTGCCCATAAGTCTCCGTCGGCTCGTTGATCGCCGTTTCGACAGGGTAGTCGGGGGCGGTTGCAGCATCATAGCGGGCCTGGCCGAAGACCTCATCATCGTGCGTCCAGCCCATCATCCCGTACTTGAGATTGGTGGCTTCGTAGCCCAACAGGTTGAGGATGGTGGTGGCAATGGCCCCGGTGTGCCCGGTGTAGCAGTACACCACGATGGGTTGATCATCGGGGATCTTGGCCAGGTTGTCGGGGTCAGCGATGGTCTTCCAGGGGATATTGATAGCGCCGGGTATGTGGCCCTTGGCGTAATCCTCGGGCGCCCGCACCGAGATGATGAAGGGATCATTGTCCTTGTCGCCATCGTTCAGGTTCTCGTACAACGCTTCGGCGCTGATGACCGGCGGGCGATTTTCGCTCAGATAATCCTGGGCCGCCTGCAACACCACGTCGAACGCACTCAGCTCCGGCTCGGGCGTGGGCGTGGGGGGGACC
>JALWDV010000726.1 GCA_027036755.1 Anaerolineae bacterium | reverse complement strand
TCCCAGCCTCCCTTTGGCCCCCTCTCCGACCCTCCCCCGATACTCGCTGCGCTCGTGTTCAGGGGAGGAAGACGCCCCTCTGCTATACAGATTGACAAAACAGAGGATTCCTCCCCCTGCAAAGCGCCAGCCGAAGGGGGAGAGGCTGGGAGGGGAGGCTTGTCATCAGGCCAAATTGGGAATTGATGGACGGCGTAACGGGCACAGTATATCACGAATCTCCCATAATCGTCAGCACGATTTGGACTTTTGTTTTTTGTCGATTCGGATGGTCTTGCGTTATACTTTTCGATTGGGCGGACGCCGCCCGTTTTTGACGTTTTCACCATTTCAAATCTTCACCCCATCCCACACGTCTGGCGCGGCCAGAGGAGCATGTGCCCGTTCGGGTGCTCCAAAGGAGCCAGGCGGAGGAAACAACAAACAGGAGTATGTTGCATGGCTATTGTTTCACTCAAGACTTTGCTTGAGTCGGGCGTCCACTTTGGGCACCGCACCAAGCGCTGGAACCCCAAGATGCGCAAGTACATTTTCACCGAGCGCAACGGGGTGCACATCATCGATCTGCAGCAGACGGTTTCGCAACTGCAGAAAGCTTACGATTATATGCGCGATCTGGCCAGGGATGGCAAGGTCGTGTTGTTCGTGGGCACCAAGCGGCAGGCCGCTCCCATCATCGTACAGGAAGCCAATCGCTGTGAAATGCCCTACGTGGACAAGCGCTGGCTGGGCGGCACGCTGACCAACTTCAAGACCATCCGCTCCCGCGTCGATTATCTCATCGATCTGGAGCAGCGCCGCGACCGGGGCGAGTTTAATCGGCTGCCCAAGAAAGAGGTGTTGAAGCTGAACGAGGAGATCGAGCGCCTGGAGCGCCGGGTCGGCGGTTTGCGACGTCTCACCAGACTGCCCGACGCCCTGTTCATCGTGGACACTCGCCGCGAGGATCTGGCGGTGAAGGAAGCCAACAAGCTGAACATCCCCATCGTGGCGCTGGTGGACACCAACTGCGATCCCGATCCCATCGATCTGGTCATTCCCTCCAACGACGACGCCATCCGGGCCATCAAGTTGATGGTGGGCAAGATGGCCGACGCCATCATCGAAGGCAAGCAATTGCGCGAGACGCTGGAGGCGGAAGAGGAAGAGGAACGCACCGAGGCTGGCGAAGCGCCGTCGCAGGTGTGGACGCCGCCGGAAGATCGCCCCGAGGATGAGCTGCTTGGGCCCTCTACGCTGGCCAAGTTGGAAGCAGGCATCGGTTCTGACGAAGAGGAAGCCGAGGAGGCCAAGGCCGCCGAAGGCTCCGACGCCGGGACGGAAGAGGTCAAGGAAGCCGCCGAGAAAGCGGAAAGCAAGTAAAACGTTACCGGGCCTCCGAGACCGTTTCGCAGCGTTCCTTTTCCGAACAGCTTCGTGGGCTCGGGGGTCTTTTTACGCCTCTGGCAAGGCGCGCTGGACGGGCGTCTTTACGCCGTCCTGAATGATGTGAAAGAATGCGTCTGGCATTATCAAAAATATCTACACCCCTACTACATGGCAGGAGATAGCTATTATGAAAATTACCACCCAAATGGTCAAAGAACTGCGCCAGGCCACCGGCGCTGGCGTTTTGGATTGCCGAAAGGCTCTGGAGGCCACCGACGGCGACTTCGATAAGGCAGTGACGATTCTGCGGGAGAAAGGTCTGGCCGCCGCTGCCAAAAAGGCCAGTCGCGAGGCCAAAGAGGGTCTCATCGGCCATTATGTGCATCCTGGCGCCAAGATGGCCTCCATCGTCGAGGTCAATTGCGAGACCGACTTCGTGGCCCGCACGCCCGAGTTCCAGGCCCTGGTGAAGGATCTGGCGATGCAGATCGTGGCCGCGCGTCCCCGCTGGCTGACGCCCGAGGATGTGCCCGCCGAGGTCATCGAGCAGGAAAAAGCCATCTATCGCAAGCAGTTGGCGGAGGAAGGCAAGCCGGAGCACATCATGGATCGGATCATCGAGGGCAAGCTCAAGAAGTTCTACGATGAGAATTGTCTGCTGGAGCAGGCGTTCATCAAGGACCCCGATGTCAAGATCAAGGATATGATCACCAACGCTGTGGCCCGGCTGGGTGAGAATATCAGAATTCGCCGCTTCGCCCGCTTCGAGGTGGGCGCAGAGGACTAAGCGTCGAAAGGCCTGGGAATCATGGATTTCCGGGCCTTTTTATGAATGTTCACAAATTAAATCGGTCATAGTGGCGTTCGCCACGTCCGCCCGGCGATGAAGTCGCCGGGCTACAGAACAGCGCCGGATAAATCCGGCTAGCCCCGCAGGGGCGCTGTTTCTAGCCGGGGGACTTCATCCCCCGG
>JALWDV010000725.1 GCA_027036755.1 Anaerolineae bacterium | reverse complement strand
ACGTCAAACGTCAAAAAGAGCCTGTTTCGCCACGTTTTTACGTTTGACGCTTTACGTTTGACGTGCTTTGCCAGGCGTCGACCACGTGAAATTGTAAAGATGCAGGAAGGACGATGTGAACCATGCCGTTTTTATAAAAGGAGCTCCCCATGGCCCAATTGATTTCCGCCATTATGTTCGCAACCCTCATCGGAATCCTCGTCATTCTGTTTCTAGGCGTCGTGCTGGCCCGCACCGGCAAGAAGATCAACGCCCGCACCACCATCCTCTCGGGCGTAGCAGTCGCACTGATCATCTTCATGTCGCTGGCCATCGTCAACAGCTACACCGTGGTGGAGGCCGGCTCTGTGGCCGTGGTCAAACGTTTCGGCCAGGTCGTCGCCGTATTCGAACCGGGGTTGAACTGGAAAATCCCGTTCATCGATCAGACCGTGGTGTATCGCACCCAGGAGATCGTATACGAAACCAGCGACAACCCCGACATCTCCAACGCCGACTACACCGATTATCAGGTGGACACCGCCACCAGCGACGGGCAGCAGATCACGGCCCGCTACACTGTGCGCTTCCGCATCCGCCCGCAAGAGGCCGCCAACATCGTCAACGACCTGGGCACAGAGCCCGAGGTGGTGGAGAAAGTGGTGAAGCAGAACAGCCGCGTTTGGGTGCGCACCCTGCTGCGCAACTACACCGCCAGCCAGCTCTATTCGGGCGATATCCGCGAGGCCCAGGAAAGCATCGAGGAGCAATTGCGCAAGGATTTCGAGCAGGAAGGACTGGACCTGGTCTTCTTCGGCCTGCGCCAGATTGGTTTCACCGACGCCTACAAGCAGGCGGTGGAAAACAAACAGATCGAGGCCGAGAACATCATCACCCGCAAAAATCAGGCCGAACAGGCCAAATACGAGAAGGAGCGGGCCATCACCCAGGCCGAAGCCGAGGCTGAAAAGCAGCGCTTGGAGCGCATCGGCGTGGCTCAGGGCGAGGCCGAATCCATCAAACTCAAGGCCCAGGCCGAGGCCGAAGCCACCCTCACCAAAGCCAAAGCCCAGGCCGAGGCCAATGAACTGCTGTCCAAAAGCCTGACGCCCGAGCTCATCAACTGGCAGGCCGTGCTGCAATGGACAGGGCAATATCCCACGGTTTACACGACCAACGGCGGCCAGCAGATGATCCTGCCGGGCGATCTCTTCAACGCCCCCGCGGCCACGCCCGCGCCAACCCCCACGCCCGCACCCTGATCCCCTCCCCAACCATCAATTCCCGTAACTACCAAGGTCGTCACCGATCGTCACCCGAAAACCACTAAGAACACTAAGACACAAAGGCACAAAGGGGAATTTATACATTTTTTCTTCGTGTTCTTAGTGCCTTTGTGCCCTTTGTGGTTTGTTAACCGGGGTACGTTAGCAGTTACCAATTCCCAACATCAGCCAGCGCCTGGCGGAATGCAGCGATGTTTTCCGCCACGCTGGCTTTTTTGTTGAAGATGGCCGAGCCCGCTACGATCACGTTGGCCCCGGCCGCAACCACCCCGGCCACATTGCCTGGATGCACGCCGCCATCCACCTCGATATCCACGCGCTGCAGGCCGCGGGCGTCCAGCATCTGACGCAAGCGGGCGATCTTGTCGCTGCTGGTGGGGATGTAACTCTGGCCGCCAAAACCGGGATTCACCGACATCACCAGCACCTGATCCACGTAGGGCAATATCTCCTCCAGCGCGGCCAAAGGCGTGGCCGGATTCAGAGTCACGCCCGGACGAGCGCCCAGCTCCCGGATCTGCTGCACGGTGCGATGCAGATGAGGGCAGGTCTCCACATGCACGGTGAGGATGTCCGCGCCCGCCTCAGCGAAGGCGGGCAGCATATTCTCGGGCCGTTCGATCATGAGATGCACGTCCAGCGCCAAGCCCAACTCGTCGGCGATGGGGCGCAGGGCGCGCACCACCAGCGGGCCGATGGTGATGTTGGGCACGAACTGGCCGTCCATCACATCCACATGGATGGAGTCGGCCCCCGCGGCTGCGGCCTCCCGCACCTGCTCGCCCAGGCGGGCGAAATCGGCGGAGAGGATGGAGGGAGCGAGTTTGACGGGGTGTTTTGTCATGGTCGGTGTGGGATTCGCCGCGGATTTCCGCGGATTTTTTGATTGAAGCAGGACTTTTTCGTAACTGCTAAGGTTGTCTGTCTGTTTTCGGTGGCTTGGCTTCTGCTGCGGCAGCCCCCCTCGCTCCCCCCGCAAGCGGGAGGGAAGACCTCTCTGCCTGGAAAAAACTTTGCAAACCAGCGGCTCCCTCCCCTGCAAAGGAGCGAAGCGACTGGCGGGGGAGGGCCGGGGT
>JALWDV010000724.1 GCA_027036755.1 Anaerolineae bacterium | reverse complement strand
GGAGCAAAGCGACTGGCGGGGGAGGGCCGGGGTGGGGGCGAAGCTCTGGCGGCCCGACAGAGCAAGGGAACTAATTTCTGGACGTGTAGATAGCAGTAGGCGCAGGGCCGACATCCTGAGAATGCCGACCCCACGCCCTGTGCGAGAATCCCGATCAACGGGATGCGAGTTGAGTGGTTGAGATTCGGATTACTGAACCGGCTCCAGCCGTCCCGTCACCAGCAGCACGATGGAGAAGGGGTCGGCGTAGGTGCCGTTCAGGTAAACGGGATCATCATCAGGCGGCCACTGCTTCACGCGGACGCCTTCCACCGCGGGATTGTTGCCGTAGCGCTCCCACAGAGGAATCTGGGGCAGCAGTTCGTTGTAGGCCAGGGCGAGCTCGTTGATGTACTTCATCTGCTCTTCCTTCTCTTTGCCCAGGCCCGCCTTCAACGTCATGTCCGCCAGATCGATTTCGCCGCAGCAGTCGGTTTCCTGCACCAGCGGGAAGTCCATGCCCGGGCCGGCCTCGGTGGAAACCTCGCCGCCGGTCTTGTTGTAGGCGTTGAAGTCGATGCTGTAAGCGAATTGCGGATGCGGGTTGCCAGCGCCCCATTCGCGGATGGCCATCTGGAACTTGCCAGACTTGATCAGCGCGGGATGCTCGCTGTAGGTGACGCCGCGGAAGGTGGTCTTGATGCCGAAGTCGGTGAGCTGCTCGGCCAGATTCTCGGCCGCGGCGGACCAGTCCGCGTATTCGGAAGGCGCAGTCAGCTCGAACTCCATGCGATTGCCCTTGTCGTCAACCCAGACGCCGTCATCACCCTTGGTGAAGCCCAGGTCTTCCAGCATCTTGGCGGCCTTGTCCCGATCGAAGGCGTAGGGATTCAGCTTGCCCTTGGTCTCATCGGTCAGCCACATGGGGGCCAGGTTGTCGGAGAAGCCGTCCATGTACTGGGAGGGTTTGGCGGAGGGGCCCATGGAGATGACGCCGTTCTCATCCCGGTTGATGGCGTAGGCCAGCGCCTGACGGAATTCCTTCACGTTGAAGGGATAAACGTCGTGGTTGAGGTAGAGGGCGGGGCCGTTGTAGTTGGGGCCGCGAATGACGCGGATGCCTTCGGCCTGGAACTGCTTGTCGGTCGCGGGCGGGAAGCCGTGGGTGGCGTAGTCCGCTTCCTTGGAAAGCATCAGCGGCGTGGCGTCGGGCGTCTCGCCGTTGAAGATGACCAGGCGATCGAACTTGACCTTGTCGGCCATGAAGGAGGTCTCGTTCTTGGGCAACACAATCTGCGATTCGGTGATGCTGTCCACATCCATCACATACGGCCCAAGGGCCACGATGCTGTCGGGGCGGAATTCGTTGAATTCCTGCAGCAGGGCCTGCCATTCGGGATCATCCTTGGTCTTGCCCGCATCGAAGAGCTCACGCGCTTTGGCGGCGTAATCGCCATAGGTGGAGGAGTTGCGGATGTTGATCTCGCGCAGCACCCGGCGAGGCACGGTGTTGGAGGGCTCCTTCAGCTTGAAGTCCACGGTGTAGTCATCCACCGCTTCCACGCTGTCCAGGAAGTTCCACACCGTCAGGCCCTGCAGGCGCACGATGTCGAAGGTGTCCACCACATCCTGTGAGGTGTACTTGCTGCCATCGCTCCAGACGGCGCCTTCGGGCAGATGCACGCGTAGCGTGGTGTCATCGGCCCATTCCCATGACTTGCCAGCCATGGGCAGCCAGTCCTCATCGGCCCACATGTAAAGGAACAGCGGGGGCTGCATCAGATGGTAGTAGATGCCCAGAACAACGCGGTTGCTGGTGACAAAGGTGTTGAAATGGCCCGCGGGCGGCACCACATAGGGCCAGATGCCGCGGAATTCGGTGACCTTGCCCTCTTCTTTGGCGGGGGCTTCGGTGGCTTTGGGCGCTTCGGTGGCCTTGGGGGCTTCAGTAGCCTTGGGGGCTTCAGTAGCCTTGGGGGCCTCGGTGGCCTTAGGGGCTTCGGTGGCCTTGGGGGCTTCGGTGGCGGCCGCAGGCTTCTCTGTCGCGGGCGCCGATTGTTGCGCACATGCGCTGACAACGACGGCCAGCATTAGCGCCAACAAAAGCACAAACAATGTTCGTTTTCTCATAGTTCTTCTCCTTTTTGATTAGAGACGGGGTGAGAAGGGTTGAAAGATCGCCAAATCTTCATGGTCGTTGCGAATAACGAACCAGGAAGATAATGACTGCCAGAAAAATGAGGCCCAGGACAAACATGACCTGCATCAAGATGTATTCCGCGCTGCCTTTCTTCAGGAGAAGCAGCAGTCCGCCCGACATGAGGACGACGAAAACGCCGATGCGAAAGCCGGCGCGGCCGAGATTGCTATCCATGATTCTACTGGAAAAAGCTTCAACACGGAGGCACAGAGTGCACGGAGGAAGAAAAAGGAGAGATTTGGAGATGTTTTTCTCTGTGAACTATCGTAACTGCTAACGTACTTGACTTTAAGTCGCTAAAAGCCACGAAGGCTCGAAGTTTTTCGAAGACACGAAGGAAAAATAAAGAAAATTACTTCGTGCCTTCGCCTTTCTTCGTGTCTTCGTGGCAAAAAGCGGTGGCTACACCTTAGTAGTTACGAACTATCACTATTTTCTCGGTGACCTCCGTGTCTCCGTGGTGAAATGATCTTTTTGCAGGGGGCTCATCCATAACGCATGATCACGCGGCCGGGGCTGCGGGCGTTTCTTCGATAAGCTGGATGGAAACATCCTTGCGGATAGGACAGGCCACGCGTCCCCCTTCGGGAATGGCGACCAGGGGCGGAACCTCGCCGTCGCACACGCCCGCCACGAAATAGGGGCAGCGAGGATTGAAGGTGCAGCCGGAAGGAAGATCAAGCAGGCTGGGGATGTCGGCGCTGCGCAGCTCGATGCGGCGCTTGCGGCGGGCCAGCTCGGGGTCGGCCTCGGGCACGGCCGCAAGCAGGGCCTGGGTGTAGGGATGGCGCGGGTCCATCACCACCCGCCGGGTGGGGCCATCCTCCACGATGCGCCCCAGATACATGACCGATATGCGTCCCTCCCAGGCGAAATACTTGGCCAGCGCCAGATCGTGGGTGATGAAAAGGAAGGTGACGTTGAACTCATCCTGCAGGCGGGAGAGCATGTTCAGCAGGCTGACGCGAATCGAGACGTCCACCATCGAGACGGCCTCATCCGCCACGATGAAGCGGGGCTCCACCGTCAGCGCCCGGGCCACCGACACCCGTTGCCGCTGGCCGCCGCTTAACTGATGCGGATATTTGTTCATAAAATCCTGCGCTGGCGTCAGATCCACGATCTCCAGCAACTCGACGGCTCGCTTCTCCGCCTCTTCGTTGCTTCTCGCCTTATGATGCCGCAGCAGCGGACGGGTGATCATCTGCCGGACGGTCTGGGTGGGATTCAGCGAGGCGTAAGGGTCCTGATGAATGATCTGCACCGAATGTCGGTAACGCCGAAAGGACTCCTTGTCCATCTTCGCGATATCCTGACCATCGAAAAGCACCTGGCCTCGGGTAGGTTCGAGCAGACCGGCCACGATCTTGCCGGTGGTGCTTTTTCCGCAGCCGCTTTCTCCAACCAGGCAGAGCACTTCGCCTTCGTCGATGGCAAAGGAGACGTTATCAACGGCGACGACGCGTTCATCGCCCTTTCCAAAAGTTCGCGAGACGTTTTTCAGTTCGATTAACGACATGGATAGCCTGTCTATGAGATGGAGTGCAGGGGTTTGGATTGCAATTCTTTTTCGACTTCCTGCCAGTGCCAGCACGCGGCCATGTGCTCCGGCCCCACCGTGACCAGATCCGGCTCCTCTTGCCGACACTTGTCGGTGGCGTAGGGGCAGCGGGGATGAAATTTGCAGCCGCTGGGCATATTGATGAGATCGGGCGGGGAGCCGGGGATGGAGAACAATTCCTGGAAATCTCCCACCACCTTGGGCACGGCCCGGATCAAGCCCAGCGTGTAGGGATGGCGCGGGCGGTAGAAAATATCATCCGCGGAGCCCACCTCCACCACTCGCCCCGCATACATGGTGGCAATGCGATCCGCCAGCTCAGCGGCGATGGCCAGATCGTGCGAGATGAAAATCATGGTGAAATGCTGCTCTTCCTTCAGCTTGCGCAGCAGATCGATGATGGTGCGTTGGGTGAGGATGTCGAGCGCGGTGGTGGGCTCATCCAGGATCAGCACCTGGGGGTCCAGCAGCAGCGAGAGGGCGATGAGCACGCGCTGTCTCATGCCGCCGCTGAGCTCGTGAGGATACGCATCGATGACTCGCTCAGCATCCAACTGCACGAACTTCAGCAGCTCCAGCGAACGCTGCCGGATCGCCTTCTTGTCCTTCCAGCCGTGGGACTGGGCCGTATCCCGCATCTGATCCCAAATGCGAATGACGGGATTGAAGGCGTTGAGTGCGGATTGAAAGACCATCGAGCATTCCTTCCAGCGGAACTCCCTCAGCTCTTTTTTGCTCAACCCCAGCACATCGATCTCTTTACCGTTGCGGCGATAGATGATCTCGCCGTGGGTCACCTGGGCCGATTTGACCAGCAGGCGGACGATGCTGAGTCCCAGGGTCGTCTTGCCCGACCCGCTTTCGCCGATCAATGCGATGCTTTCGCCCGCGCGCAAATCCAGACTCACATCGCGCACGGCCCGCACATCGCCTTTTCTCGTTTTATAGACAACGGAGACGTTCCGCAAAGTCAGGGGCGTTCCGCTGCCGGCTTCATGTTTCAGAACAACTTGCTGACTCTCGTTACTCATGGCGCTTTATTTGCTCGATAGAGACGTATTACTCGCCCGAACGCAGGCGAGGATTGAAGACCAGCTCCAGCGAGCGGGTCATGGTGACGATGGACAATTGCAAGATGACGATGGCCGCGACCGGCATCATAATGTACCAGATGCTATCCTTGAAATAGATGGCGCCGCGCACCCAGGCCAGACTCAGCATCACGCCCCAGTTGCTGCCCGAGAAAGGCACCAGGCCGAACAGCACCAACGCCACCTGGGCGTAGATGGCGCCTGTCATGGCCAGAGCGAAGCTGATGATGATGTAGGTCATCATGTTGGGCACGATCTCCCGGAAGATGATGTGCATGGTGCCCAGATCCAGCGCCCTCGCCGCTTCGACGAAATCGCGTTGCTTCAGCGATAACGCCTGTGAACGCACTGCGCGCAGCAACGAGGGCCATCCTAACGCGCCCAGAATGACGCCCAGGAAAAAGATGTTGTTCAATTTGATCAACGCGGCCAAAACCAGCAAAAGGGGCAATTGCGGGATGGTGAGAACGATGTCGGTGATGGAGACGATCACCGAATCGGTGCGGCCTCCGGCAAATCCGGCCAGGGTGCCAAAAGTGACCGCGATGAGGGTGGAGAGCGCGCCCGCCACCACCGCTACGATGATCACATCCTTGCCGCCGTTGACGATCTGCGAGAAAATATCCCGCCCCTGATGATCTGTGCCCAGCCAGTGCTCGGCGTTGGGGGGCTGATAGATCTGGTCCACCTTGGTGACCGTATCCAGGGGCACGAAAAACGGCCCGATGAAGGCCATGAACAAAATCAGCATAACCGCGATGAAACCGGCGAAGCCGACTTTGTTGTAACTCATGATGCGCAGGGTGGCGCCAAGGGAGTGCACCGCCCCTAGAAAAACAGAACCCATAAGCTACTCCTGTTTCCCGAGCTTGATACGGGGATCGAGCCAACTGTAGAGGATGTCGGCGAAGAAATTGGCGACGATGACGGACATGGTGATGACCAGGAACACGCCTTGCATCACCGTGTAATCTCGTTTGTTGACGCTTTGCAGCAAGATGTAACCGATGCCCTGATACTGGAAGATGGTCTCGATGAGCACTGAGCCGCCGACCACGAAGCCGATGGCGATGGTCAACAGCGTGAACATGGGCAATGCCGCGTTCCTTCCCACGTAGGTGGTGGTGATGCGTCCTTCTTTCAGGCCCTTGGCCTTGGCCACTGTTACGTAATCTTCTTCCAGTACGCTGATGGTGCTGCTCTTCATGGTCAGCATCCAACTGCCGATGGTGGTCAGCACGTAGGTGGTGATGGGCAAAGCCGCATGAAAAAGCGCATCTTTGAAGAATTCGATGCTCAGGCTGGGCTCTACGCCCGGCGAAAGGGTGCCGCGGGTGGCCGCCACCGAGATGATTCCCCACCGCACCCCCAGGAATATGATCAGCAAAATGCCCAAAATGTAGTTGGGGATGGAACTGAGAATGGAAGCCAGCACCGTGAGAACATGATCCATCACCCCCTCGCGATGATACGCCATGAAAAGCCCCAGCATGATTCCGAATGTAAAACTGAGCATCAATGCGATGCCTACGCTGAAGATGGTCCAGGGCAAAAAGCGCAGGATGATGCTGCTAACCGATGTCCCCGGAGAGAGAATCGATGTGCCCAAATCGCCGTGCAACAGCCCGTTCATGTAATCGAGATACTGAAGCGGCAGCGGCTGCGAGAGATCGATGGAAAAGAGCGCGGCCGCCTGGTCACGGGCCTCGTGATACGGCATCCCGTACTGCACCATCAAGTCCTGAATGAACAGCTCGACGGGGTTGCTGGGCAGCAGCCGAATCAGGAAGAACGTGAGGGTGATGACCACCCACGCGGTGAAAAGCGCCTTCAGTATCTTCTGAAAAAGATAGGAGTGAAAGAAGCGGTGCGCGCCACTTTCGACAGGCTTTTCATGAAGGTCTGGGAGTGGCGTTGTTACTGTGGTCATAGACGAAATCCTGGAAGAACCCTGGTTGAGAACGGTTGTTGAATCCGGGGAGGAAGCGTCGAAACGACGTTTTATCTGATGTGAGACTATTCAGGTAACTGCTAAGGTCGTTTTCGCTTGAATTAACCTGACAGGTTCCTTTGGCAGCGATTCAGAGCCTTGCACGCTTCGTTATTGGCTGAAAACCGCACATCCTACCGCCGAGGTTACGAGAACCTGTCAGGTTTGAGTGGGAAAAGACGACCAACTGGCATACGTTAGCAGTTACCTATTCAGTTGTATGACTGCAGCGTCATAATCAGGCATGGTTCATTCTCATTCAAAACCATCTTTACAATTTCTTCGTCAAACGTCATCCGTCAAACGTCAAAAAGAGCCTGTTTCGCCACGTTTTGACGTTTGACGCTTTACGTTTGGCGTGCTTTGCCAGGCGTTGACCCTATTGAAATTGTAAAGCTGATGGAAGGACGATCTGAACCATGCC
>JALWDV010000723.1 GCA_027036755.1 Anaerolineae bacterium | reverse complement strand
CGTCAAAAAGAGCCTTTTTCGCCACGTTTTGACGTTTGACGCTTTACGTTTGACGCGCTTTGCCAGGCGTTGACCCTATTGAAATTGTAAAGCTGAAGGAAGGACGATCTGAACCATGCCGATCATTTTAACTTTCCAACTCATTTGGGACACACCCATTTCAGATTTGGTTCGGAGACAAGCCCCCCTCCCGGCCTCCCCCCGCTTCGGCGACGCCTTGCAGGGGGAGGAGCCGCTGGTTAGCCAATCTGTTTGGCAGATGGACGTCTCCCTCCCCCGCCAGTCGATTCGCTCCTTTGCAGGGGAGGGAGCCGCTGGTTTGCAAAGTTTTTTTGCAGCCGGAGAGCCCTCCCCACCGCTTGTGGGGGGGACTGAGGAGGCCTGCCGCTGCAGGTGTCAAGTCACCGAAAACAGACAGCCTACCTTAGCAGTTACTGCATGACAGTTTCCAGGGGGAACAGAACGCAGCCAGGGGCGGGCCAAGCAGGGGCAGCCATAAACGCAGGTGGAGCCAGGGGGCGGGGGGAGCGCATCGCACAAATTCTCCCTCGATGCGACTTTCCCTCCCCAAACCCCTTGACAAGCAGTCGTTGACATGTTATGATGAAAGCGCTTTCAGAAAACGTTTTCACCCTCTTTCTGCAATCCCATGCACACCATGCGCAAACGACGATCCACTATCTCGGATGTGGCAAAACTGGCGGGCGTATCCATCGCCACAGTCAGCCGCGTGGTCAACGGCACCGCGCCCGTGGCCCAGGAGACGGTGGATCGGGTGCAGGACGCCATCGCGGCGTTGGGATATACGCCCCACGCCGCGGCGCGCAAGCTGGCGGGACGGGAGACGGGGACGCTTGGGGTGCTGCTGCCCGAAGTCGCAGCCGAGTTCTTCTTCCCGCTGGTGCGCGGCATCGCGGAGGAGGTGCGCAATGCGGGATACGATCTGCTCATCCATGTCGCCAGCTCGGGCCTGGAATCGAGCCTTTCCACGCCCCTGGGCGAACACAACACGGATGGGCTTTTGATTTTCACCGGACGACTGACCGACGAGGAGATCACCCGGCTCTATCAAGCGGGTTTTCCCATCGTGCTCCTCTATCGCTCCCCGCCCGACGCGCTCGCCATTCCTTACGTCATGTTCGAGAACAAGCGGGGCGCTCGGGAGTTGATCGAGCATGTCATCACCGTGCACGGCCGGCGGCGCATCGCGTTTTTGCGCGGGCCCGAGGGCAATGAAGATTCCGAATGGCGGGAACGCGGCTATCGCGAAGCGCTGGAAAGACACAACATCCCCTTCGATGGCGATCTGGTGGGCATGGGCGGTTTCGACGCCGACATCGCCCGGGAGACCATCGAAAGCTGGATCATGGAGGGCCTCGATTTCGACGCTGTGTTTGCCGGCGATGACGAGGCCGCCATGGGCGTCATGGCCGCGTTGCGCAGTGCGGGCAAGCGTGTGCCCGATGACGTCGCGGTGCTGGGATTCGACGACATCAACTCCGCCAAGCTGATGGCTCCGCCCCTGACCACGGTGCGGGCTCCCATCGAGGCCGCGGCCGCGGGCGCAGCCCAGGCGCTTCTCGCCCAGATCAATGGCCAGCAACCTCCGCATCAACTTCGTTATCCCACCGAAGTCGTTATTCGCCAATCTTGCGGTTGTCCATAATTTCACCAATCACCTCACACCTATCGTTCATTTTCCTCCCATTCAACCTCTCTCCAAGGAGAAGAAGAACATGAAGAAACGTCGTTTCATCGTCTTCGCCCTGTTGCTGACGCTGGTTTTGGCGCTGGCAGCCTGCGGTGGAAAGAAGGAAGAGGCCCCCAAGGCTCCCGCGGCCGCGACTGAAGCCCCGGCGGCCACCGAGGCCCCCAAGGCCACTGAAGCTCCCAAGGCCACCGAAGCGCCTGCGGCTGAACAGACCGCCTCTGGCGAGAAGGTGCAGATTCGCTGGTTCGTGGGTCTGGGCACCGGCACCGATCCCGAGCAGCAGGAAGTGCAGCAGCAAGTCGTGGATCAGTTCAACAAGACCCACGACAACATCGAGCTGGTGCTCGAGGTCGTGCCCTACGACAGCTCTCGCGACACCCTCTCCACCGAGATCGCCTCGGGCAACGGCCCCGACATCATCGGGCCCGTGGGCATCGGCGGCTCCAACGCCTTCTACGGCCAGTGGCTCGACCTGGCTCCGCTCATCGAGAAGAGCGGCTTCGACACCTCCATCTTCAACGAGGAGCTGGTCAAGTTCTATCAGACCGAGGAAGGCCAGGTGGGTTTGCCCTTCGCGGTCTTCCCCGCGGCCGTGTTCTATCAGAAAGAGATGTTCGACGAGGCGGGCCTGAACTATCCGCCCCAGAAGTACGGCGACAAATACGTCATGCCCGATGGCTCTGAAGTGGAATGGAATTGGGACGTCATCCGCGAGATCGGCAAGATTCTGACTGTGGACGCCAACGGCAACGACGCTTCCATGGCGGAATTCGATCCTGAGAACGTGGTGCAGTATGGCTACTATCCCCAGTGGCAGCATCCCAATCACATGGGCGCTTTCTTCGGCGCTGGCAGCCTGGTGGCTGACGACGGCAAGACCGCGCAGATTCCTGATTCCTACAATGCGGCCTGGCATTGGGTCTATGACGGCATCTGGAAGGACAAGTTCATCCCCAGCGACCCCGTGGTCTCCAGCCCCGAATTCGGTGCGGGCAACGCCTTCAACAGCGGCAAGGTCGCCATGGCCATCACCCACATGTGGTACACCTGCTGCATCACCGATGCGGGCGAGAGCTGGGACCTGGCCGCCCTGCCCGCATACAACGGCGAGGTTCATGGCCGCGTGGATGCGGACACCTTCCGCATCTGGAAGGGCACCCAGCATCCTGACGAGGCTTTCGAGGTGCTGACCTACCTGCTGACCAACGAGGACGCCGCGCCCAAGCTGCTGACTGTGTACGGCGCCATGCCTGCGCTGCCCCAGTGGCAGGACGCTTTCTTCCAGTCCAAGGCCGAGCAGTATCCCTGGGTGGAGAACTGGGACATCATGAAGGCGGGCCTGGCTTATCCCGACAACCCCAGCGCCGAGGGCTACATGCCCAACTGGAACGAGGCCTGGGATCGGATTGGCGCATTTGGCAGCCTGATGCAGACCGAATCGGGCCTGGACCTGGACAAGGAAATCGAGAAACTCAAGGAAGACCTCCAGGTCATCTTCGACAAGGCCAGCGACGAATCCAAGGCCGCGGCCAAGAAGGAAGAGGAGTCCTCCTCTGAGTCCGCCTCCGGCGAGAAGGTGCAGATTCGCTGGTTCGTGGGTCTGGGCACTGGCACCGATCCCGAGCAGCAGGAAGTGCAGCAGCAGGTGGTGGAGCAGTTCAACAAGACTCACGACAACATCGAGCTGGTGCTTGAGGTCGTGCCCTACGACAGCTCTCGCGACACCCTCTCCACCGAGATCGCCTCGGGCAACGGCCCCGACATCATCGGGCCCGTGGGCATCGGCGGCTCCAACGCCTTCTACGGCCAGTGGCTCGACCTGGCTCCGCTCATCGAGAAGAGCGGCTTCGACACCTCCATCTTCAACGAGGAGCTGGTCAAGTTCTATCAGACCGAGGAAGGCCAGGTGGGTTTGCCCTTCGCGGTCTTCCCCGCGGCCGTGTTCTATCAGAAAGAGATGTTCGACGAGGCGGGCCTGAACTATCCGCCCCAGAAGTACGGCGACAAATACGTCATGCCCGATGGCTCTGAAGTGGAATGGAATTGGGACGTCATCCGCGAGATCGGCAAGATTCTGACTGTGGACGCCAACGGCAACGACGCTTCCATGGCGGAATTCGATCCTGAGAACGTGGTGCAGTATGGCTACTATCCCCAGTGGCAGCATCCCAATCACATGGGCGCTTTCTTCGGCGCTGGCAGCCTGGTGGCTGACGACGGCAAGACCGCGCAGATTCCTGATTCCTACAATGCGGCCTGGCATTGGGTCTATGACGGCATCTGGAAGGACAAGTTCATCCCCAGCGACCCCGTGGTCTCCAGCCCCGAATTCGGTGCGGGCAACGCCTTCAACAGCGGCAAGGTCGCCATGGCCATCACCCACATGTGGTACACCTGCTGCATCACCGATGCGGGCGAGAGCTGGGACCTGGCCGCCCTGCCCGCATACAACGGCGAGGTTCATGGCCGCGTGGATGCGGACACCTTCCGCATCTGGAAGGGCACCCAGCATCCTGACGAGGCTTTCGAGGTGCTGACCTACCTGCTGACCAACGAGGACGCCGCGCCCAAGCTGCTGACTGTGTACGGCGCCATGCCTGCGCTGCCCCAGTGGCAGGACGCTTTCTTCCAGTCCAAGGCCGAGCAGTATCCGTGGGTGGAGAACTGGGACATTATGAAGGCGGGCCTGGCTTATCCCGACAACCCCAGCGCCGAGGGGTGGATGCCCAACTGGAACGAGGCCTGGGATCGGGTTGGCGCCTTCGGCAGCCTGATGCAGACCGAATCGGGCCTGGACCTGGACAAGGAAATCGAGAAACTCAAGGAAGACCTCCAGGTCATTTTCGACAAGGCGCAATAGTTGCATTGCATCGAACAGAGCCGGGGGTTCACGCCTCCGGCTCTGCTTTGAAAATAGGATGATCGCTGGTTGCTGAAGATTGGCAAAGCCAACGTCGGGCGAGGCTGCAACGGGCGTGATGCGTAATGCGTAATGCGTGAGGTCGTCACGCATCACGAATCACGCATTACGTGATTGGCTCCCCGCGCCGCCTTGGCCGCGAGTCATTTTCATCGGTATCGGCGAGCCGTTGCTCGTGTCGCCTGCATTGAAAATCGATCTCTCGCCAAGACGCAAAGGGAAAAAGAAGCAAAGAATCCTTGGCGGCTGCTTCGGTGGATTGAAGGCTGATGATTGGGGGTGAGATGTCGTTCTGATCCTCAATCATCAATCCTCAATCTCTTTTCGCCCCAGGAGTTTAGTTTATGGACGCGCTTGACACCTTGCGCACGGCAAAAGTCGAAAAGAAATTCGGCTTTCGAGGCATGAGCAAAAACGCCCGCCGAGAAGCCATGTACGGGTATCTTTTCATCTCTCCCTGGATCATCGGTTTTCTGGTTTTTACCTTCATTCCCATGATCGCTTCCCTCATCTTCAGCGTCACCGACCTGAGACTGGATAGCGATGTGACCAACTTCGTTGGTTTGCAGAACTACGCCCTGCTCCTGCGAGACCGCCAGATCTGGCATTCGCTGATGGTCACGGTGAAGTTCGGCATTATCGCCCTGCCCGTGGGCATGATTTTGCCCCTGGCCCTGGCGCTGCTGATGAATTCGGCTTATCTCTACGGCAAGGCCATCTTCCGAACGCTGTTCTACTTTCCCTTCGTCATTCCCTTCGTGGCCGCCATCTTCATCTGGGGAGCGATGCTGAACCCCAGCACTGGCTGGATCAACGAGGCGCTGCGGGCCATTGGCGTCGCTAATCCGCCCAACTGGCTGAACGACACGCGATGGGTGTACCCGGGCCTGGTGATTTTGGGATTATGGGGCATCGGCAACGCCATGCTCATCAACCTGGCTGCATTGCAGGGCGTTCCCACCGAATTGTACGAGGCCGCGAAGATCGACGGCGCGGGCTGGTGGCGCTCCCTGTGGAACGTGACCATCCCCTTGATCTCGCCGGTGATTTTCTACAACCTGTTGCTGACGGTGGTGGGCCTGTTCCAGTACTTCACCGTGCCCCTGGTGTTGAACGGCGGCACGGGCGCTCCGGGCGGCTCCACCATGTTCTACAACCTGTATCTTTACAAGACCTTTTTCACCTTCCAGAACATGGCTTACGGCGCAACCATGGGTTGGTTCCTCTTTGTGATCATCATGATCGTCACCCTGGCGCTCTTCTGGTCCGCCAAGTACTGGGTTTACTACGCGGCAGAGGCCCGTTCGTAAGGAGAGTTAACCATGGCTGGCAATTCGATTATCAGTGCAAACAAGAACAAGCGGATCAACTGGAGCTTCGCCGTTCGGGCGCTCATCATCACCCTGTTGACGACCCTCATCCTGGCCGGATTCCTGGCTCCCTTCCTGCAGATGATCTTTATCTCCCTCAGCACGCAATCGCAGATGAGCGCGCTGAATTCGCCCGCCTGGCCCGCGGAGCCCCAATCATTCGAATATAAGGGCAAGGAGCTGGATGTGTACAAGGTGCCCATGCCCGACGGCTCCACCAAACACCTGGCGCTCCTCAAGAAAGGGCGCAAGAAGAGTCTTTTCATCGATCCCAAGCATCCGGATGCAGAGCCCATCGAATGGGAAGGCTCCTGGCGCAAGCTGGATCGGGTGTGGCACTGGGCGCCCACCTGGAGCAACTACACCGAAGCCTGGGAGAAGATCGACTTCCCGCGGCTTTTCTTCAACACGCTTATGATCGCGTTGATCGGCATCATCGGCACGCTGATCTCCTCGGTGTTGGTGGCGTATGGTTTTGCCCGGTTCCGGTTCCCCGGTCGGGATGTGCTCTTCATCGTGCTCATCTCCACCATCTTTTTGCCTGGAGCGGTCACCATCGTGCCCCTCTACACCTTTTTTGTGAAGATCGGATGGGTGGGCACCTGGCTGCCGTTGCTGGTTCCACACTTCTTTTCCAACGCGTACAACGTTTTTCTGCTGCGTCAATACTTCCTCACCATCCCCTTTGATCTGGATGACGCCGCCCGCATCGACGGCGCGGGGCCGCTGCGCATCCTCTGGTCCATCATCCTGCCCATGTCCTGGCCCGTCATCATTGCGGTGGCCCTCTTCCACCTGGTGTGGGCCTGGAACGACTACTTCGGCCCCCTGATCTACCTCTCCACCAAGCCGGAGCTGCAGCCCATCGCGGTGGGCCTCTCCTTCTTCAACGGCATCTGGGGCTCTCGCCCGCCCCTCATCCAGGCCGCGGCCATGATGGCCCTGATCCTGCCCGTGCTCATCTTCTTCCTGGCCCAGCGCTGGTTTATCCAGGGCGTGGTCATCACGGGCGTGGAGAAGTAGGCAGTATTCAGTAGGTCAGTATTGAGTTCGACAATGTCAAATTCCCTCCAAATACATCCAGCAACTTCAAATTTGGCCTGGTGACAAGCCCCCCTCCCGGCCTCCCCCCGCTTCGGCCGACGCCTTGCAGGGGGAGGAGCCGCTGGTTTGCTAATCTGTTTGGCAGATGGACGTCTCCCTCCCCCGAACACGAGCGCAGCGAGTATCGGGGGAGGAGCGGGGT
>JALWDV010000722.1 GCA_027036755.1 Anaerolineae bacterium | reverse complement strand
CACCCCGACCCTCCCCCGATACTCGCTGCGCTCGTGTTCGGGGGAGGGAGATGCTCATCTGCTGCACATATTGGCAAAGCGGTGGACTCCTCCCCCTGCAAGGCGCTAGCCGAAGCGGGGGGAGGCCGGGAGGGGGGCTTGTCTCCGAACCAAATTTGAAATTGCTGCTGGCCGAATGATGAACATTGACAAAATAATCTGGTCATAGGCTAGGGGGCTTTTTATCCGCCGCCAGCGCCGGGGGATGAAGTCCCCCGGCTAGAAACAGCGCCCCTGCGGGGCTAGCCGGATTTATCCGGCGCTGTTTTGTAGCCCGGCGACTTCATCGCCGGGCGGACGTGGCGAACGACACTACGACCGATTTAATTTGTGAACATTCATCACTCGGTCAGTGCGCCCGGCTAGCGCCAACTCGTTTAGGACGCACCCAACTCATTTTTGGACGCTCCCACTTGAAATTACTGAGCTGGACACTGGCGTTTTTATCCTAACCACAAATTTCCACAGATTTTCACAGAAAAAGGAGAAAAATCAAACAAAAAATCTGTGAAATCCGTGTAATCTGTGGTAAAAAAGACCGTTTCGAGTGGCCAAAATAGTTTTCGCCAGACTCCAGTTACTGAGGATGACGTTTGACGCTTGACGTTTGACGCTCCTGGCATATCGCCTGTTGGCGATTCCAACCTTCTGGTTTTAATATGTGAGCCGTGTAGTCACACCACCCACTCCCCACCTTCCATTGAGCCATGTACCGATCCTATTTCCGCTGCATTCGCGGCTGTCCCGGCGAATACTCCCTCTACGACGTCATCTACACCTGCCCGCACTGCGGCGGCCTGCTGGAGGTCTCGCATGATGAAGAGGAGCTGAGCAATCGCTCCGCTTCGGCGTGGATGCACCTGTTCGAACGCCGCGCGGGCACCACCCAGTGGCCCTACGGCTCGGGCGTGTGGCGCTACAAAGAGTGGGTCATCCCTGATCTGGACGATGACAACATCGTCAGCACCTTCGAGGGCAACACCAACCTCTTCCACGCCCGGCGTCTGGGCGCCGAAATCGGCGTGCCGGATCTGTGGATCAAGCAATCGGGCAACAGCCACACCGGGTCGTTCAAAGATCTGGGCATGACAGTGCTGGTGAGCGTGGTCAAGCAGATGATCGCCCAGGGCAAGCCCATCAAAGCCGTGGCCGCGGCCTCCACCGGCGACACCTCGGCCGCGCTGGCTGCATACGGCGCGGCCGCGGGCATTCCCACCGTGGTTTTTCTGCCCCAGGGCAAGGTCAGCCGGGCGCAACTCATCCAGCCCATCGCCAACGGGGCCACGGTGCTGGCTCTGGACACCGACTTCGACGGCTGTATGCGCATCGTCAAGGAAGTGACCAAAGACAACAGCATCTATCTGGCCAACTCCATGAACTCCCTGCGCATCGAGGGACAAAAGACCGTGGGCATCGAGGTGGTGCAGCAGTTCGATTGGGAGACGCCCGACTGGTTCATCATCCCCGTGGGCAATCTGGGCAACATCAGCGCCTTGGGCAAGGGCCTGCTGTTGATGAAAAAACTGGGGCTCATCGACAAATTGCCCAAGCTGGCTGCAGCCCAGGCCGCCAACGCCAACCCCTTCTATCTTTCGTGGAAACGCGATTTCGGCGAGAAAATCGCGGTCAAGGCCCGGCCCACCCTGGCCTCCGCCATCCAGATCGGCGATCCGGTGAGCTATGAGAAGGCGGTGAAGGTGCTGCAGAAATTCGAGGGCGTGGTGGAGCAGGCCACCGAGGCGGAGCTGGCCGAAGCGTCGGCCCAGGCGGACCTGAACGGGCTCTACACCTGCCCGCACACGGGCGTGGCCCTGGCCGCGCTAAAAAAACTGGCCGCCCGCGGCGTCATCAAACCGGATGACCGGGTGGTGGTCATCTCCACGGCCCACGGTCTGAAATTCACCCAGTTCAAGATGGCGTACCACATGCGGGAGCTGGAAGGCGTGGAATCGCGTCTCGCCAACGAGCCCATCTATCTGCCTGCGGATGTGGACGCGGTGAAAAAGGCGCTGAAAGAGCGATTAGGCTGACTTGCAAAACGATGGCGGAAACCGCTCCGCCAACCGTTATGATTAGAGGACAAAATCCATGGAAATGACAATCTTGTTGATCGCATCATTGCTTTTCGTCATTGGCGTCGGCTTGTTCGGCGGCGCTCTGTTCGGGCGCGTTCGCTCCCGGCGGTTGATCTTGTTGGGAATGGCCCTCTTTGCGTGGGTTCTGGCCGGATGTATGGCGGCCGGGGGCCGCGAAGAAACGCCGACATTGTCCGCCCCCACCCCAACGACGATCCCCGCGACGCCCACATC
>JALWDV010000721.1 GCA_027036755.1 Anaerolineae bacterium | reverse complement strand
CCCCCCCCGCTTCGGCTGACGTCTTGCAGGGGGAGGCCGGGAGGGGGGCTTGTCACCAGGCCAAATTTGAAATTGCTGGACGTGTTTGGAGGGAATTTGACATTGTCGAAGTAGTTACGGGATTTCTGGTGCGTCAGGCGCTCATTTTACGCCAGGCCCGGTGCGAAGACAAAAATGGGGGGATATCTCCTGCAAGCGGGAGAGTTGGTTTGCAAGAATTTGGATGACATTTTACAATGAGATAACGTAACGCGTCATAGCAGCATAGCCGGAAGACGGAGAATCGGAAGAAGACGGGGTGACGTCTTCGATCCCTGGTCTCCGGTCGTTGTTCCCGTATCGGCGAGCAGGCCGCCCGCGTTGCCCGTTCTCGCATCATTCTCCCATCATCATTCAGAAGAGCGTGTTTCCATGGCAAAACCTGTCATTCTCCATCCTCCCCGCAACAATCCTCCCCCCATCTCCCTCATCACTGACTTCGGGCTTTCAGATGGCTATGTCGGGGCCATGAAGGGCGTGATCATCGATGTTCTGCCCTGGGTGCAGGTGGTGGACATCACCCACGACATCCGGCCGCAGGATATCCGCCAGGCCGCGTTCGTGCTCTACACCGCGGCGCCTCATTTCCCGGAATGCACCGTGCATCTGGTGGTGGTGGACCCGGGCGTGGGCACAGATCGCCGCCCGATCGCCGTCTACACCGATTCGGCGGTGTTCGTCGGGCCTGATAACGGCGTTTTCACCTGGATTTACAAGACGCAGACTGTGCGCGAGATCAGAGAGCTGACGAATCCTTACTACATGCGCTCCAAGGTCAGCGCCACCTTTCATGGCCGCGATCTGTTTGCGCCCATGGCCGCGCACATCGCCGCGGGCGTGCCCTCTGCCAGCATCGGGCCGGCCGTGGGAGCCCCCGTCACCTTCGATATCCCCGAACCCAAGGTGCAATACGACGGCAGTATCAAGGGACACGCGATCCACATCGATTTCTTCGGCAACATCATCACCAACATCACCGAAGAGATGCTGGCCGCCAGCCCCAACTGGACCTTCGAGATCTCGGGACTGGAGGTGCGCACCTTCCGCAAGGCCTACGCCTACGCCCGCGAAGGCCAGATTTTTGCGCTTATCGGCAGCCAGGGCTTCCTCGAGATCGCCATTCGCAATGGCAACGCGGCCCAGCGTCTGGGCGTCGAGCGCTGTGCGCCGGTTATCGCCCGCCCGGCGTCGTGAAATCGTCATCCAATCGTCAGGCGCAGCAGGACGATGTATGATAGACTGCTATGAAAATAGAATGATCGCTGGTTGCTGAAGGTTGGCAAAACCCACGTCGGGCGATTCTGCAACGGGCGTGATGCGTAATGCGTAATGCGTAAGATCGTCACGCATCACGTATCACGCATTACTTCTCTCCTACGTCATTTCGAGGGAGCGCAGCGACCGAGAAATCCCCTTGCTAACGAGGAGATTTCTCCTCCCTACGGTCGTCGAAATGACGTAACAAGGGATTTTCATCCGTATCGGTGCGGGTGCGCCCGCCGTCGGACTGCTATGAAAATAGAACACGGATGAACACAGAAAAACACGGATAATTCAAAAAATCTGTGACCGAAGGCCGTGTCAATCCGTGCCCTCGTCTTTCATCGATATCGGCGCGGGCTTGCCCGCCATCGGACTGCTTTGAAAATAGGCTCTCCTACGTCATTTCGAGGGAGCGCAGCGACCGAGAAATCCCCTTGCAAACGAGGAGATTTCTCCTCCCTGCGGTCGTCGAAATGACGTGACAAGGGCGTTTCAAAGGGCCGCCAAGGCGCAAAGGGAAAAAGAAGCGTGACGATACAGCTCACACGACAAACGTTGAAGGTTAGGGCCGCCAGCAGGCGATATGCCAAGACCGTAAACCGTCAAGGATCAAACGTCACACTGCTGTAACGATGTCATGGTTCATTGCAGGACGCGTCTTTGGCGATAACGGCCTGACGTTTGACGTTTTACGCATGACGTGGATTGCATGAATGGCCAACGTTGGCTATACTGAAAAAACCTTCACCACGGAGGCACAGAGCGCACGGAGGAAGAAAAAGGTGAGACTTGGAGAGGAATTTCTCTGTGAACTACCACTATTATCTCCGTGTCCTCCGTGTCTCCGTGGTGAAATGGCCTTTTTGCAGTGGATCCAACGTTGCTTCATCAGGCGTTTTTCGCTGTGACCTGTATATAGTTGCGGCCGTTTTCGCTTGAATTAACCTGACACCTGAATTTTGCGCAAAAATGCGGGGGGAGCAAACGCACCCCATGGAACTTTAACAATTGAGGTAGAATAGAAGGCACATCAAAACTAGGAGGTGTGCTATG
>JALWDV010000720.1 GCA_027036755.1 Anaerolineae bacterium | reverse complement strand
GCCGGGAGGGGTGAAATCGCCTCCTTGCCGCTTGCGGATTCTGCATCTGGAATTGCTATAGCCGCCAGTGTAAATTGTGAAATTCCAATGGCGCATATACAATCATGTGTAGTCCATCATGAGGAGGCAAGAATGCCAAAAATCTCATGCACATCATCGTCGCTCAGGAGCTTGACCGAAACCCCAACAGAGGCATATAATTTGATTGCAACCCTCATCAAGGAGCGGCCATGATGATTGAAGTCAATATCGATAGTGTACGCATCAGTCTGATGACGCAGAATCGGGTGGTGGTGCTGCGGGAGATAGGCTCCCAGCGCTATTTGCCCATCTGGATCGGCGCGCCCGAGGCCGACGCGATCACGTTGCGACTTCAGGGCATCCGCGTAGAAAGACCCCTGACCCATGATCTGCTTTTCAACACCATCACCACGCTGGGCGCTGACGTGGAATACGTGGTCGTCAATGCGCTGAAAAACGATATTTTCTATGCCGAGATCGTTTTGGATATGGATGAGAGCGAGATTCGCATCGATTCTCGCCCCAGCGACGCCATCGCCCTGGCTGTGCGGGCCGAGGCGCCCATTTATGTCATGGAGCAGGTGATGGAAGAGGCGGGGCGCATCCCGGACGCCGATCTTTCTCCCGGCATTCTCTTTGGCGCGCCTTCCGAAGAGCAGGCGGAGGGAGAAGAGGCGAGCGAGGAAGACCTGGGGGCCTTTGCCGACTTCATCGAGGGGCTGGATTTGGATGATCTGAGCAGCGAATGATTCCTCGATAGATTTCCTCTCTTCCATTTGATTTTGCCTCCTGCGGCCAGCGTCGGACCGGCGACGCCCCCAAATTGTTTCTTTTTCTCGACGCCTGCATTCCCAGGCGTCATTTTATCTCCTCACCTCTCTCGATTTCCCCCATCAACTTTTATGAGCATCGGCCCCGATAAAGAAATCCCCCGGAATATCGAAGCGGAAGAGGCCCTGCTGGGCTCACTGCTCATCGATCCCGACGTCATCAGCCACGTCGCCAATGTGGTCGCGCCAGAAGACTTTTATCTCGCCCGACACGGCGAGATATACGATGTCATTCGCACTTTGTTCGATCACGGCGATCCGGTTGATTTTATCACCGTCACCGAGGAGCTGGAGCGGCGGGATAAGCTGGAGGAGGTGGGGGGACGCAGTTACATCACCTCCCTGGTCAACACCGTTCCTACGGCCATCAACGCCTTTCAATACGCCCAGATTGTGCAGGAAAAGGCGACGTTGCGGCAGCTCATCAGTGCGGCCGGGGACATCGCGCGCAAGGCCTATGATGATTCGCAGGATGTGGGGGATGTGGTCAACGAGGCGGAAAAGCTCATCTTCGCCATCTCGGAGCGCCGACTGGAGCAGGATCTGGTCGCCATCACCGATGTTGTGCCGCGCGTGGTCGAGGAGATCAAGGAGCTTCATGCGCGACGGGGGGAGGTGCTGGGCGTTCCCTCGGGCTTTCATTTGCTGGACGCCATGCTGGGCGGGTTCCAGAAATCGGATCTCATTATCCTCGCCGCCCGTCCCGGCATGGGCAAGACCAGCCTGGCGCTGAACATTGCGCTCAATGCCGCCAAAACCCATGGTTCTCAGATAGCCATCTTTAGCCTGGAGATGAGCCGGGAGCAGCTCGTGCAGCGGCTGCTTTCGCAGGAGGCCCATCTCGATTCGCAAAGCCTGCGCCTGGGCAAACTGTTTCGGGAGGAAGATTGGGAGCGGCTGGAGCAGGCCGCCGAGACGCTGCGCACCTGTCGCATCTACATCGACGACACCGCGGCGCTGAGTCCTTTCGAGCTGCGCACCAAGGCCCGGCGTCTTTACGCCGAGCACGGGCTGGACATGATCATCGTCGATTACATGCAATTGATGCACGGCGGGCGACGCAGCGAGAATCGCGTCCAGGAGATCAGTTTTATCTCCCGCACCATGAAACAGTTGGCCCGGGAGCTGAAAGTGCCCGTGCTGGCTCTATCGCAGCTCAGCCGCCAGGTGGAGAACCGCTCCGACAAGCATCCGCAGCTCAGCGATCTGCGGGAGAGCGGCAGTATCGAACAGGATGCAGACCTGGTGCTCTTCATTTATCGCGAAGGAAAGTACGATAAGGAGAGCGATCGGGCGAATGTCGCTGAGATCATCGTCGCCAAGCATCGCCACGGCCCCACGGGCTCGGTGGATCTTTTCTTCGATGAGAAATACACGCAATTCACCGAGGTCATCAAAGAGTCGCTGGATTATTGAGGATTCTGATGCGTATGAAGATAGGCGTGTTGACTCATCCCAAAATCCCCGTTTCGGAGACGCTGGGAGCCGAAATCGCCGAATGGTTGAGAG
>JALWDV010000719.1 GCA_027036755.1 Anaerolineae bacterium | reverse complement strand
TCTTCTCCCAGTGCACGAAGGCCGGAATGATTGCATGTTTTGCTATGAGGATGCGCCGCACCGGATGTTCGATCCGGCGCACTTTTTCCGCTCAACCCGTTCGCCACGCCCGCCCGGCGATGAAGTCGCCGGGCTACAGAACAGCGCCGGATAAATCCGGCTAGCCCCGCAGGGGCGCTGTTTCTAGCCGGGGGACTTCATCCCCGGCGCTGGCGGCGGACAAGAAGCGCCCCGAGCCTATGACCGGATTATTTTTGCCAATGTTCATTACTCGGCAAGTGCTTGCCAAGAAATTGGGACGCGCTTGCTGAGGCGCGCTCGCTGGCCCGCGGGGCTGCGATGCGTGGAAACTCTGTGCTACAATGACGGACGAAAGCATCCCTTTATCACTTCACGAGAGATTTTTATGCACCGACCAGATTGGCGTTCGCGCTTCGCGCGAGAAATGAAAATGGCCGATAGGGCCCGAGCCGAGGGCAACGAGGGCAAGGCCCGTGTCTGCGCCCGTCGCGCCGCGGGCATCGTGGCGAACGAATACATGAAACGGCGCGGCGTTTCGACCCCCAACATGACCGCTTACGAACGGGTGAAGCTGCTGCGAGGCTGGCCCGATCTTCCCGCGGGCGTGGACGCTATCATCGACCACATGACCACCCGCGTCAACGAAAATTACGAACTTCCCATCGAAGCGGATCTGGTGGCCGAGGCGCGATGGCTGGCCCAAACTCTGCTGGACGATGATGCGGTTTCATCCAAAGATAACGGATAAAACCATGGCCCGCCGAGAAACCCGCTTCAACGACGTCTTCGCCGTCGCCCTCGGGCACTTCACCCACGATGTTTACAGCGCCTTTCTGGCGCCGCTGCTGCCCATCCTGCAGGAGCGCCTGGGCATTGGCTACGCCCTGACGGGCAATCTGGCGGTTTTCACCCAGATTCCCAGTCTGCTCAATCCCTTCATTGGCTATCTGGCCGACCGGGTGAGCCTGCGCTATTTCGTCATCTTCGCCCCCGCGGTCACGGCCACGCTGATGAGCAGCCTGGGCCTGACTTCCAGCTATGTGACGCTGGCGTTCCTGTTGCTGGCCGCGGGCGTGAGCGTCGCCGCCTTTCATGCGCCCGCGGGGGCCATGATCGGCGAGCTGGCGGGCAATCGGGTGGGGACGGGCATGAGCATCTTCATGGCCGCGGGCGAGCTGGCCCGCACCCTGGGACCGCTCTTCGTTGTGGCGGGCGTGGGCTGGTTCGGTCTGGAGGGATTGTGGCGGCTGGCGTTCGTGGGATGGGCGGTGACGGGCATCCTGTTCTGGCGTCTGCACAACATCCAGGCCCGGCCGCGGCCGCCCGAAAGCGACGCCTGGTCCCGATTGAAGCCAAGGCTGCTGCGCGTTTTCCCCTATCTCACCTGGCTGGTCATCGGGCGGGTCTCCATGCAGTCTGCTCTCACCACCTATCTGCCCATTTTTATGAAAGATGAGCGGGGATTGAGCGTGGCCTGGGCCGCGGCTGCGCTCACCATCCTGGAGGCAGCGGGGTTTGTGGGCGCGCTGCTTTCCGGCTCTCTCAGCGACCGCCTGGGGCGGCATCGGATGTTGTTTATTCTGCTGCTGGTCTCCCCGCTACTGATGTTCGCGTTTCTCTTCACCTCGGGCTGGATGACGGTGATTGTGCTCATCGCCCTGGGACTCACCGCCATCTCGCTGCAGCCAGTGATTTTGGCGCTGGTGCAAGACCTGTTTCCCGATAATCGGGCGCTGGCCAACGGCAGCTACATGGCCCTGAGCTTTGTGCTGCGGGCCGTTGGCATCTGGGTTATCGGTCTCACCGCCGACGCGTTCGGGCTGGTTCCCGCGTTCGTATTGAGCGCGGTCGTGGGCTTGCTGGCCCTCCCCAGCATCTTCTTCATCCCCAAGAGAGCGTGACGGAATCACCTTGAGCGTTCGCAAAAGGCCGCTGAAAGTAACTGCTCAGGTAGCCTGATTCGACCTTGAAAATGCAATGCCACGAAGGCTCGAAGGGACGAAGACACGAAGAAAATCCTTATTTCTCACCCTTCGCGCCTTCGTGTCGTCGTGTCTTCGTGGTTTTGGGCCTTGCTACGTTAGTAGTTACCGCTGAAACAAAAATGACGCCGCAACGGGCGTCATCGAAAAGGTCGTTAGCTTTCTGGCTCGACGAATGTCAATGGAAATTCGTGATGACGATCTGCCAGGGTCTGCTCATCTCGCTCCACATGGACGCGCAGCATGTAGATGGCGTCGGGTTGGGGCGGTTTCTTCAGGTGCATGGTCAGTGAGATGTAGGGGTCGCGCCAATCCACCAGCAGCATATCCGAGACCTCGACGCCGTCTTGATCCAGACAGGTGAGCTGCACCACCACGGGCGTGGCGAAGGATGTGATCTGGACGCGCACCCACAGCTTGCTGAGATCGGGATAAGGATGGACCGCGATGCGTTCGACCTCGATCTCGGGCTTGTCGAAGCGAAAGGTGAGGCCCCGGGCCATTTCTTGCTGGGCCGTGGTGATCTGGCAGCTATTGCTCATGGAAAATCAGAATGGGAAGCATGTTGAAACCGAAGGGTGGCTTTCGAGGAAACGGGAGCGCATGGGAGTCGAACCCACCGCGGACGTCTCCGCGACGCCCGCCACCGGTTTTGAAGACCGGGACGCCCACCGGGACGCATCCGCTCCCACGAGGCCCCATACTACCCCGAAAACCTGGTTTGGTCAAGTGTCGGAGGTGGATTCGGCCTCGGCTTTCTGCGCTTTCCGGGCTGCCTTGAGCGCAGCCAGCGCCGCGCGCTCTTCCTCGGCCGAGGCCCGCACCTCCTCCCATTCATCCACATTCACCTCGGCCAACTGGCCCGTAACCATGAAATCCACCCGTTCGGCCAGGTCGGTGGCGTAGTCTGCGAAGCGCTCCAGGTCTCGGGCGATGCGCATGAGTTCGTAGATGGCCTCGACCTTGTCGGGTTTCTTGGTCTTGGCCATGCGGGCCAGCACAGAGAAAAAGGTCTCGCCGTAAAGCTGATCCACGTCGTCATCCCGGGCGGCGACCTGCAGAGCCAGCGTCACATCCTCGGCGGCGTAGGCCTGCATGGCGTCGTGCAGCATCTCGTGTCCCATCTCGGCCATCTGGCGCAGTTCGGGCGAGATGGTGAGGTTGGGGCGTTGCAGGATGTAGGGGATGGCCTTGGCCACGCTCTTGGCCTTGTCGCCCATGCGCTCCAGGATCACGTTCATAAACAGGCTGGCCAGGATGAAACGGGCGTCTCGGGCCATGGGCTGCTGGGTGCTGATGAGCAGCAACGCGGTGCGCTCGTTGTCGTATCTCAGTTTGTTCACGCGCTCGTCCATGGCGAAGACTTCCTGGGCCAGCTCGACATCCTTTCGTTCCAGCGCATCCATGGCGACGCTCAGTTCCTGCTCCACCAGTTCGGACATGGCGATCAGGGTCGAGCGCAGTTGTTCCAACCGTTGTTCGAAGCTTTTTCTGGGTGACATGATGACCTCGCTGTTTGTCAGAGGGAGCCCTCGCCGGGCGTGGGGTGCAGCTCGTCAATGCTTCTTCTCGAAATTCTTCAGGAGCTTGGGCAGAAGATTATCCAGCTCGTCCTGAGCGCGGCTCAATTCTCGATCCGCCTCGTCGAGCGCTTTGTAGACTTTGTTCAGCCGTTTCCAGGTTTTGCCCTTGGCGATGTCGGAATCATCCAGCAATTGGGAGATAGTGGCCCGCACATTGCCCACCTTCTTGCGGGCCGCGCTCACATCTTCGGGCAGGGCGGTGATGTGTTTTTTCTTCATGGGGCTGGTTCTCGTTGCGTCGAGTGGGGGTGGATTATGTTTCGTCGGTCGTGCGCCCGGCCGCGAAATCCTGCAAAAAGGACATAATGCGGTCGCGAATTTCATCCCGCACCTGCCGGAAGACGGCCAGACGTTCTTCCTCGGTTCCCTGGGCCAGGGCCGGGTCGTAAAAACCGATGTGAACGACTTCGCCCTCGCGCAGCCATAGGGGGCAGGTCTCGGCCGCATCATCGCACACGGTGATGACCATATCGAACGCGATGTCGTGGTAAACGTCCGGGCGTTTTGAGACGCCCCGGGAGATATCGACGCCCATCTCCTGCATCACGCGGATGGCCAGGGGATGCACGTAGCCCGAGGGTTCCGTGCCCGCGGAATAGGCCTGGTACAGGCGCCCGAGGAAGTGGTTGGCGAGCCCCTCCGCCATCTGGCTGCGGCAGGAATTGCCGGTGCAGAGGAAGAGGACGTTGCGTTTGGGGCGGGCGTTCAAGATGGTGTGTGTGGGAGAGATGTATGGTGAGATTGGAGATTGGTATTCGGTATTGGGTATTGGGTATTGGTTCGCCTACAAATATCCAGTATCCAATATCCAACTTACCCAAACCGTCCGGTGATGTAATCCTCGGTGATGCGGCTTCTGGGCGTGGTGAAGAGCTCTTCTGTGGGCGCAAATTCCTCAAGATAGCCGGTGCGCCCTTCATCGACGGTGAAGAAGGCTGTGTAATCGGAGACGCGGGCCGCCTGCTGCATGTTGTGGGTGACCACGATGATGGTGTACTGCTCAGCCAATTGTATCATCAATTCCTCGATGCGCAGAGAGGCGATGGGATCCAGGGCGCTGGTGGGTTCGTCCATGAGGATGATGTCGGGGCGCACGGCCAGGGCCCGGGCGATGCACAATCGCTGCTGCTGCCCGCCCGAAAGGGAGTAGCCGTTCGCGTCCAGCTTGTCCTTCACCTCGTCCCACAGGGCCGCGCCCTCCAGCGAGGTGCGCACCAACTCATCCAGATCGCCCTTGAAGCCGTTGATCTTGGCGCCCCAGGCCACGTTGTCGTAAATGCTCTTGGGGAAGGGATTGGGCTTTTGGAAGACCATGCCGATGCGGCGGCGCACTTGCACCGGATCCACGTCGGGATCGTAGATGTTCTTGCCGTGGAAGAGCACATCGCCCTGGATGCGAGCCACGGGGATGAGATCATTCATGCGGTTGAAGCAGCGCAGCACCGTGCTTTTGCCGCAGCCCGAAGGCCCGATGAGCGCCGTAATCTTGTTCTTCTCCACGGTCAGATTCACATCCTTGACCGCGTGGAAATCGCCATAGAACACGTTCAGGTTTTTGGCTTCGATGGCGTAGTGGCCGTTGGATGAGGATTGATCAGCCATAGACTCAGTAGCTCCGTTGATATTTGTTGCGCAGGAGGATGGCGACCGCGTTCAGGGCCAGCAACAGGGCCAGCAGCACGATGATGGCCGCCGCGGCCAGGTTCTGAAACGCGGCCTGGGGGCGGGACGTCCACTGGTAAATCTGGATGGGCAGGGTGGTGAATTTTGAGAACGGCCCGTTGGGGTCCACGAAGATGGCGGTGGAAGCGCCCACCACCACCAGGGGCGCGGTTTCGCCAAAGGCCCGGCTGATGGCGAGGATGCTGCCCGTGAGGATGCCGGGGATGGCGTTGGGCAGCACATGATGCCAGATGGTCTGCCATTTGGTCGCGCCCAGGCCGTAGCTGGCCTCGCGAAAGGCTCTGGGCACGGCGCGAATGGCCTCGCGGGCGTTGATGATGATGATGGGGAGGATGAGCAGGCCCAAAGTCAGGCCCGCGGCCAGGATGGTGCGGCCATTGGCCGTGGTGGGATCGGCCAGCCCGAACATCGAGCCGCTGGTCAGAGGCTCCAGCGCCCGCACGAACACCGCCAGCCCCAACATGCCGTAGATGATGGAGGGCACGCCCGCCAGGTTGTTGATGTTGTTCTCGATGAACTGATCCAGACGGCTGCCCGAGCCGTATTCTTCAAGATAAACCGCAGCGCCGATGCCCACGGGCACCGAGAAGAGCAGGGTGATGAGCACCACCCACAGCGAGCCGATGATGGCCGTGCGCACGCCCGCCAGCTCGGGTTTGGAGGACTGGGGCGAGGTGATGAAATCCCAGGTGACCCAGCGGCGGAATTCCAGCTCGGCGTCGGGCGTTTGGGCCATGGCCGCCTCGATTTCGTCTTTGTGCAGGATGGATTGGCTCAGGCTCCAGGTCTCGATGACGGTGGGCTCCAGCACCCGCTCCGCCAAAATCCCCAGCGCCTCCTCCTGGGTGCGCTGGTCCAGCGGCTTTTCGGCCACGAACTGCCGCAATGCGCCGGGCGAAAGATGCTGCGCCAGCATGGCCAGCAGCGCCTCGACGGGCTGCTGTGCGGGATCGTCGCCATACACGCCCGCGATGAAGGTCGTCAGCACAGGGCTGCCGGCCGGGGGCAGATAGCGGTGGACGGGCGTTTCGGGCCAGCCCTCGCGCACATCGGACCAGGTCTCGGCGATGGTGAACAGGGGCGCCAGTTCCTGCATGGTGACGCTCTGCAGCCAATCGTTCTGCTGGCTGACGGCCACTACCACGCCCGGCAGCTCCCCGTCCTCGATGCTCACCGCTCTCAGGTCATCCGCGTGGGCCCGGAAGGTGGCTTCGTCCAGCAGGCCCACCGCGTCGGGGTGTTCGCCCAGGGCCCGGGCCAGCTCGTCAGCGTCGTCGAAGGCGCGGGCGTTGGAGGCATTCAGCGCCATGTCTTGATAAAATCCCACCACCATCTCATGCGGATCGATTTTGTATTGCACCGCGGCGTAGCCCAGGCTGTCATCGATGATGCTCAGCAGCAGCACCATGAGGATGATCACGCCCAGGGTGGTGGCCAGCAGAAACAGGCTGCGCCAGATAACGCCTTTTTGTCGGCGGCGTTTGACGAACCTTTCGAGCTCAGAGCCTTCGGGAAAGTAGGAGTTGTTGGTCATAGCTGCATAGAGCGCTCGGAGAATGCACGGAGTTCGCGAAGCAAGTCAGGAGGGAGGAGGCCCGGAAAGCGTAGAATGCGTTGGTTTGACTTGGGCCAAAATAATCTCTCCCACGTCATTTCGAGGGAGCGCAGCGACCGAGAAATCCCCTTGCGGCCGAGGAGATTCCTCCTCCCTGCGGTCGTCGGAATGACGTAACAAGGGATTTGGGTGCGTCCTGAATGAGTTCGCCACGTCCGCCCGGCGATGAAGTCGCCGGGCTACAAAACAGCGCCGGATAAATCCGGCTAGCCCCGCAGGGGCGCTGGCTGTCCTAGTAAACCTCGCGGAAGCGGGCCACGATGCGGCGGCTGATGATGTTGAGAAGGAAGGTGATGAAGAAAAGGGTCAAACCGATGGCGAACAGGCTGTCGTAGTCGATGGATTCGTAGCTGATGTCGCCGCCGCTGATGCGCACGATGTGCCCGGTCATCGTCTCTGCGGCCTTGAACG
>JALWDV010000718.1 GCA_027036755.1 Anaerolineae bacterium | reverse complement strand
ACCCTCCCCCGATACTCGCTGCGCTCGTGTTCGGGGGAGGGAGACGCCCATCTGCTTCACAAATTGGCAAAGCGATGGGCTCCTCCCCCTGCAAGGCGGCAGTCGAAGCGGGGGGGAGGCCGGGAGGGGGTTTTTCGTCAGGCCAAATTTGAAATGGGTGCGTCCAAGATGAGTTGGAAAGTTACGATATTCCATTCATTGGCTGGGCGCTTCGCGCCCGCCGCCAGCGCCGGGGGATAAAGTCCCCCGTCTAGAAACAGCGCCCCTGCGGGGCTAGTACAAGGAGACGTAAGTCATTGGATGGTTGGCTGCTTGCGCTTGCGTCCAGCCGGATTCGCAATCCGGCGGATTGAGCGGGGAAAGTGCGCCGGATCGCACATCCGGCGCGGCGCATCATCATAGCAAACCATACAATCATTTCGGCCTTCGCGTACTAGCCGGATTTATCCGGCGCTGTTTTGTAGCCCGGCGACTTCATCGCCGGGCGAACGTGGCAAACGCTTCCAACCGAAATTGGACACACCCATTTGAAATTACTGCTCATGCTTCAACGATATTTGACATCCGAAAAACCTTGTGCTATGCTTGCGCCATAATTTTACAAGCTTCAAAGGCTGCGAACCGGAAAGAGTACGCATCGAAGCGGGATTCAGAGAGGCGGCGGGTGCTGCGAAGCCGCTATCAGCGCAGATGCAGAATGGGCCGGGGAGCTGATCACCGAACGCTCCGCAAGGGTTAGTAGGCTGGTCCGGAGACGCCACCGTTACCAGGGCGCTGGATATCGCTATTGTGAAAACGCACTTCCAAACGGGCTTAAGCCTGTTTTTCAGTGCGTTTGCCTGAGGCCGTATCCGCAGAGTGAGACTGGCAGCAGCGAACCATCGATCTCACGATGGTTTTTTTATTGCATTCGTCAGTCTAACGAGGGTGGCACCACGGATATTTCCAATTCGTCCCTCACGCCGTCAGTGGCGTGGGGGATTTTGTTTTTCCCGACATGGCTCAGATCGTTCGTCCTTCCTTGCATTTTTAGGCATGGTTCAGATCGTCCTTCCGTCAACTTTACAATTTCATGAAGTCAACGCCCGGCAAAGCACGTCAAACGTAAAGCGTCAAACGTCAATGCGTGACGAAAAGGCACTTGATGACGTTTGACGAATGACGTTTGACGGAGAAATTGTAGAGATCATCTTGAGCAGGAATGAACCATGCCTTTTCCCCGATTGTAATTACCCACATCCTTTTCCCTCCATTCCCATTTCATCCAAAGGAGTAGCAAAATGTCTCGAAAGCACAAGTTCTTCCTTCCCGAAAGCGAAATGCCCACCCAGTGGTACAACATCCTGGCGGATTTTCCTGAGCCCCTGCCGCCGGTGATTCATCCGGGCACGCTGCAACCTATCGGGCCCGAAGACCTGGCTCCTCTCTTCCCCATGTCGCTCATCGAGCAAGAGGTGACGACCGACCGCTGGGTGGATATTCCCAAGCCCGTGCTGGACGTGTATCGCATGTGGCGGCCCACCCCGCTGATCCGGGCGCTGCGGCTGGAAGAGGCGCTGGAGACGCCCGCCCACATCTATTTCAAATACGAAGGCGTCTCGCCCTCGGGCTCGCACAAGCCCAACACCTCGGTGGCCCAGGCTTACTACAACAAAGTCGAGGGCGCCAAGGCCCTGACCACCGAGACCGGCGCAGGCCAGTGGGGCAGCGCCCTGGCCATGGCGGGCAGCATGTTCGATCTGCCGGTGGAAGTCTACATGGTGAAGATTTCGTATCAGCAAAAGCCCTATCGCCGCAGCCTGATGAAGATCTTCGGCGCGGAGGTGTATGCCAGCCCCACCGATCGCACCAACGCGGGCCGGGCCATCCTGGAAAAAGACCCCGATTCGCCCGGCTCCCTGGGCGTGGCCATCTCGGAGGCGGTGGAAGTGGCGGCCACCAGCGGCGGGGCCAAGAAATACGCGCTGGGCTCGGTGCTGAATCACGTCATGCTGCACCAGACCGTCATCGGGCAGGAGGTGCAGAAGCAGATGCAGATGGCGGGCGAGGAGCCCGATGTGCTCATCGGCTGCATTGGCGGCGGCTCCAACTTCGCGGGGTTCGTGGCCCCATTCGTGCGGGAGAAGATCGTCGATGGCAAACAGACCAAGATCATCGCGGTGGAGCCCGCGGCCGCGCCCAGCCTGACCAAGGGCCAATACGTCTATGATTTCGGCGACACCGGCGAGATGACGCCGCTGATGAAGATGTACACCCTGGGCCACTCCTTCATTCCCGCGCCCATCCACGCCGGCGGCCTGCGCTATCATGGCATGGCGCCCATCGTTTGCCACATGTACGATCTGGGACTCATCGAGGCCCGGG
>JALWDV010000717.1 GCA_027036755.1 Anaerolineae bacterium | reverse complement strand
CGTCATCCCCCACCCCCGCGCCGGCCCCGGCCGCTCGCTCCGATTCGGCGTCGCCCGCGCCCTGGCAGGATGCAGGCGAGCATGTGGGAGAGACCATCACGGTGGCGGGCGCTGTGGCGCGCACCTACAACTCGGGCAAAGCGGCTTTTTTGAATTTCGACGAGGATTGGCGGGGGAAATTCAACGTCGTCATCTTCGCCAGCGATTTCGATAAATTCCCCCAGCCGCCCGATGAGCTGTATCTGCACAAGAACATTCTGGTCACGGGGAAGATCAAGGAATACAAGGGCGCGCCCGAGATGATCGTCGAATCTCCCGAGCAGATCGAAATCGTGGGGGATGTGCATGCCGAATTCCCGCCCACCGCCGTCTCCCCGGGCCTGTCCAAAGGCGTGGTTCCCTGGCAAGACGCGGGCGCTTACGTGGGCCAGACCATCACGGTGTCGGGCCGCATCATCCGCACGAAAGACATCGGCAGCATCACCTTCCTCGATTTCGGCAAAGATGAAGGTGATTTCGTGGCCATCGTGCGGGCCGAGGATTACGCCAACTTCCCGGCCCCGCCCGCGGAACTCTACCACGGCAAGAAGGTGTGGATTACCGGCGAGATCAGCACGCATAAAGGCGTTCCCCAGATGGCGCTGCATTCTCCCCAACAGATCGAGGTGTTCGACTGATGAAAAAATGGCTGGGCCGTCTGGGCCTGATCTTTTTCGGCGTTATTTTTGCGCTGCTCATGCTGGAGATTTTACTGCGTCTGATGCCCGGCTTTCTGCCGCCCAATCTGCAACTGGCCTTGCGGGTGCGCGACACCGTGGCCCAGCGCAGTCATCTTTTCTATCAAGACCCGGAGCTGGGGCGCGTGCTCAAGCCGGATATGGACGCGGAAGTGGCCATGCAGGGCGATTACATCTTTCATGTGCAGACTTCGGATTTGGGGCTGGGCGGGCCCGGTTTTCGGGATCACGACGTGCAGGCTCCCGCCTACGCGGTGGCTATCGGCGACTCCTTCACCTATGGACTGGGCGTGGAGGAGCCCGAGACCTGGGTGGCCCGATTGCAGGCAAGCCTGGGCAAGGAAGTGGCGAATCTGGGACAACCGGGCATCGGGCCGGTGCGCGAAGCGCGCATCTATCAGAAATATGGTCGGCCCTTGCAGCCGCAGGTGGTGTTGTGGATGGTGGTGACCAACGATCTGGAGGACGCGATGGTCTTCAACGGCTTTGGCCGCCCCGGCCAGGAGCCCGATCTGCTGGACAAGGTGTTCGACGCTCTGCGACCCTGGTCGCGGCTGGCCCTCATCCTGGAATTCAGCATGGGGCGCGGGCCTTTCGCCTGGGCCGAGGGCTACGAAATCCGTCAGATGGATGGCGAGCCTTTCTTCTTCCAGCCCGGTTTCATCGCCTGCAACATCGATCTTGACGACCCCTACATCGAAAAAGGCTGGTGGATTAGCCGTAACGCGCTGGCCGAGGCGGCCGCGTCGGCGCACCAGGATGGCAGCCGCTTCGTGCTGATTCTGGCTCCGCCCCGGGAGCGGGTGTACATCCATCTCCTCACCGATGACCCCGAGAATGCGCCCTACAACACCGATGCGCTGTTCGCCCGCTACAAGGCCCTGGGCGATGAGCTGGGTTTCGAGGTGCTGGATCTGACCGGGCCATTCGTCGAGGCGGCCAAATCGGGCGAGGCGCTCTACTTCCCCCGAGACGGGCACTGGAACGCGGCCGGTCACGCCCTGGTCGCCCGCGAGCTGGCCGACTATCTCTCGAAGTAGCTATCCAGGCCACGGCGAGAAAACGCCCGATGACGCAACGTCGGCCATTTATGCCGCCTTGCGTCATGCGTAAAACCCTTCGGCTTCGCTCAGGGCAGGCTGTCAAACGTCAGGCTGTTATCGCAAAAGATGGTAACTGCTAAGGTCTTCACCTGAAAACCACTAAGAACACTAAGACACAAAGGCACAAAGGGACGTTTATATATTTTTTCTTCGTGTTCTTAGTGCCTTTGTGCCCTTTGTGGTTTGTCAACTGGGGTACGTTAGCAGTTACAAAAGATGTGTCCTGCAATGAGCCATGACATCGTTCCAGCAGTATGACGTTTGACGCTTGACGTTTTATGGTCTTGTCATGTCGCCTGTTGGCAGCCCTAACCTTCGAGGTTTGACATGCGAGCTGTATAGTTCGACAATGTCAAATTCCCTTCAAATACGGCCAGCAATTTCAAATTTGGCCTGGTGAAAAGCCCCCCTCCCGGCCTCCCCCCGCTTCGGCTGACGCCTTGCAGGGGGAGGAGCCCGCTGGATTGCAAATCTGTCGGGCAGATGGTCATCTCCCTCCCCCGAACACGAGCGCAGCGAGTATCG
>JALWDV010000716.1 GCA_027036755.1 Anaerolineae bacterium | reverse complement strand
AGCTGATGGAAGGACGATCTGAACCATGCCGGATTTGGGATTGGGGATTTGGCGCTTATCAATTATCTCTCTCCATTTACGAAAATCAGTTCTTTCAGCGCCATCTGCGTTCTGGCTTCTTTTCTGTGCCTCTTTTTTCCTTTGCGTCTTTGCGGATTTGCGTGAGATCGACCCGTCATGGCCGCCCGGCGTCAGCGCGAAATCGAACTCGCCCACTAAACTTTATCTTTCCCTACGCGCGTTACATCTTCTTACAATAATTCTTGTAATCGCTCTCGACTGATGCGCGCTTTGCGCAAGATGCCAGAAAGCGTGCCGATTTTGACATTATGAGCGTGATGGACGGGCACGGGAATAGTCACAACCTCGCCATCGGGGAAAGTTTTTTGCAGAATGAAATGACTGCCCTTGATGCGAACGACCTCAAACCCATCCCGCTCCATTGCGCGCACCAGCGTTTGGCCTTTGATACGCGGTAATCTAGGCATACACCGTCAACTCAACTTCTTTGCGGATGACAGGTTTAGGGCGCAGGTTGATCCCATCCAATCCCACTACTTCGATGTACCCTTCCGCCGCTTCGCGAAGATTAGCGATGGCCTCTGCCACAGTTTCCCCCTGGGTGTAAATGTCCAATTCGGGGCAGTACACAGAGTACCCTCCCTCCTCTTCGTCGGGAGTGAGCTCGGCGGTGACATTCAGCCGGTATGCGGTGTTGATCTGATAACGCTTGTTTTCGCTCATATTTGTTAGTAGCCTCCTGATAAAATCATTAGGCATTTTGCGCCTTGGCGGCTTTGCGAATGATTTTTTCGATAATGTTTATTATACAGCGATCGATTATAAGAAGCCAGTCGCAGCAACACTGGGTAATTGCCGCAGCTTAGGCGCTTTGCGCCTTTGGCGGCTCTGCGTGAGACCTTTCTTCATCTCTCTTTATCTGCGAAAATCAGTTTTTTCAGCCTTTTCTGCGTTCTAAATTCTTTTCTTTGCCTCTTTTTTTACCTTTGCGCCTTTGCGCCTTTGCGTGAGACCATTCTATCATGGCCCGGAGTCAGCCTAAAATCGAACTCGCCCAGGCGACGGGAGAAGAGGGAGCCGCTGGGGGAGAGCTGGCCCTCCACCAGATAGAAGTAGTTCATCGCCGGGTCTCCCAAAGCGCCCGCGTCATCGAAATAGTCGGGCGGCGGCGTCACCGAGCCGTAAGAGACGCCGCCAGGCTCGAAAAAAGGAGATGTATCCCGCCAGATGTCGTAGCGCGTGTAGTTGGCGTCTTCGTCCCAGCTCAGACGCACGGTGTTGGCTGCCCGGGCTGAGATGACGACCGGAAGATAGAGGGGCTGGGTGGATGGCCCGCCGCAACCCAGGCCCACGTCATACACATCCACGCCCGCCAGCGCCATGAAATAGCTGCCGCCGTCGGCCCGCATCACCTTCAGTTCATGGGTGGATGGCCCGCCCGGGCGATCCATCCACAGGCTGGCGATGCTGCCATCGGGCAGGACGCAGGGGGAGTTGTCGTTGTTGTGGTCGCCCACCTTCACGGGCGAGGTTGCGCCCGCGGGCAAGCGCCAGACGGTCTCGCCGTCCCAATCCCCCTCGAAAACGATCCCGCCATCGGGCGCGTAATCGGGGCTGTGCAGGGGATTGTGTCGGGGCCCGGGGCCATCGGCCGGGGTGAGCACAACGCGAAATCCCGCGCCATCGGTGTGCGCCTCGCAGATGGCCTCGCCCACGTCGCCCTGGTCGCTATCGCAATCGAAGAGCACGGCGCTGGCGTCGGCCGAAAGCGCAGGCATGCTGTGCCAGTTGTAGGTGGATGAGCCGGTGAGCAGCGTGGCCGCGCCCCAAACGCCATTCGAGCGCACGCTGGCGTAGAGATCGGTGGCGTGGGGGCCATCCTGCGACGCGTACACCACCAGGTTGCCATCGTTGGAGATGGCGCTGATGCTGCCTTCGGGGTGCACGACCTGGCCGCCGATGGTCACCACCCCGCCCGACGAGAAATCGGCCTTGACCACGGCCAGGCAAGGCCAGCCCGAGCAGCCGAAGCGATCCGTCTCCAGCACCAGCCACTGGCCGTTGGGCGAGACGTTGAGCAAATGGTCTTCCGAGCCCGATGAGAGTGCGTCCAGCGCGGCGCTGACATCCTCGGGCGTGGCGTTGGGCCGGGCCGCGACGCGGTAGACGCGGTTGTTCAGGCTGTAGGTGATGACGTTGTCGGTGGCGGCGTCAGTCGGCTGGACGGGCGCTGCGCCATGAACGATGGGCGCTGTCCACAACAGGACAAAGAGCAAGAAAAAGAAGATGCGGCTGCGCATAAGGCGCTCCTGCGGGTTGGCGGCGGGATTTTGTGCAGAGCAGTGTAGCGCATTCCTCGGGCCTTGTCCAGCAAATGCTACGGGCACTTTTGGATTTGGGTGTGTCCCAAATGAGTCGGAAAGTTAAAATAATCCATTCATTAACGGGGCGCTTCGCGCCCGCCGCCAGCGCCCCTGCGGGGCTAGCCGGATTTATCCGGCGCTGTTTTGTAGCCCGGCGACTTCATCGCCGGGCGGACGTGGCAAACGCTTCCAACCGAAATGGGACGCACCCTTTGGATTTCAGGGGGAAGATGCCGGACGCACCCCAAAAAGCTATTGGCGAATGGCGAAAATCGTGTTATACTAAGCCAAGGAGTTAGTGTAGTGATGCCTGATCGACGACGACTTTCGGTTTGTTACAAGCAAGTGAGTTCCAGGGACAGGTGTACGCGCATGGGGACTGTCATTGGATACATAAACCGGAGTCGGTCTCGTTACGCGTCCTGCACCCGAACACTTTCATCCTCTGGCTGGCTTGCCACAAGCTTCGCCGGATAAACAAAGGAGAGTCTCACCATGACGATGAACATGATTATCCAGACCCACAACGTAGAATTGACAGACTGGCTGAGACAGTATGTCGAAAAGAAGATTGGACGGTTGGAGAAGTATATGCCGGATATCGATGAGGTGAGAGTGGAACTGCGCGAGGAGCCGACCCGCAGCGCTTCGGATCGCGCAGTCGCCCAGGTGACGTTGCGCAGCCGCCGCACCATTCTTCGGGCCGAGGAGCGCTCGGGAGATATGTTCGCGTCCATCGACGCGGTCTCCGACAAGCTCGAACGCCGCATTCGACGATTCAAGGGCAAGCGGGCCCGCAACCACAAACGGGCCATCGCCGAGGCCAATATCATGGAAGAAACCATATCTCCTGTGGCTGAGCTGCTCAAGGAAGAGGAGCAGCCCGAGGATAGCGGAATCGTCCGCACCAAGCGTTTCGAGGTGTATCCCATGGACCCCCTGGAAGCGGTCGAGCAGATGGAGCTGCTGGGGCATGACTTCTTTGTCTTTCTCAATGCCGACGAAGGGCAGATCAACGTCCTGTATCGCCGTCGCACCGGCGATTATGGCCTGCTGCAGCCGGTCATCGCCTGATCAGCATCAACAGGATATTTACACGGCCCGTTCCGGTGGTTGGGACGGGCCGATTTTCTATCCTTGCATTTTCCTCCAGGCTTTATGATCATGAAAAATGTTCTTGTCGTTTGCACCGGCAACGTCTGCCGATCTCCCATGGCCAAGGCGCTCATACGCCGGGAAATCAAAAATCGCAATCTGGCTGATCAGGTGCATGTGGATTCAGCCGGGACTTACGCCCTGGTCGGCCATCCCGCCAGCGAAGGCTCAGTGAATGCGATGGCGCAACGCGGCCTGGATATCAGCGGTCATCGCGCCAGGCAGCTCACCGCAGACCTGGTGAAAAACGCCGATCTCATTGTGGTGATGGAGGAGAAGCATCGCCGCTCCATCTTCGTCACCTGGCCGCGGGCGATTGTGAAGACGCTGCTGCTGAGTGAATTGTCCGGCGATCACGCCGAGATCGATGATCCCTATGGCGGAGAGCAATGGGAGTATGACGAGACGGCGGTTATCATCGAAGGCTATGTGCAACGGGGCATGACCACGCTGCTTGAGCGGCTGGGGATTTCATCCGAGGCGTAATTGCAGCACATCCCCGAGGCGCTGATTTATTTTTCATCCAGGATTATGGTATAGTTGCGGGCATGAGTGCAAGCACCCCACGAGACCCATCGCCGCGGCCCATTGCGCTAAGCAGTGAGGGCATGCAGGTTCTGGCGACAGCCCAGGCCATTGCCGCGGCCCACGAACAAAAACTGCTGAACTCTCACCACATCCTGTTGGGCGTTCTGGAGACCCTGGACAGCCTGGGGGAGCGGACTCTGGCCCGTTTTCCCATCAAGCTGGAGAATCTGAAAACCCGGCTTTGGGCGTATATCCGGCTGGATGCGGGCGAGGACAAGGAGCCTTATGGCGGCGAATTCTACGGATTCGCCCTCAGTGAAGATGGCGCGAAGGCGATGGAGGCGACGGTGCACGAAGCCCAACGGCAGGGCGTCGCAGCCATCGATTCCCGGCTGATGATTTTGGGCATGTTGCAGCGGCCCGAAACCCTCGGCGGCGAGATTTTGCGGCAGTTCAGCGTAGGCTATGAGGATTTTCTGCAGCGGGCGGAATTGCACAAGCCCGCCGCCCGGTCCGCGACGCCGCGACGTTCCAGGAAGAGCCGCTCATTCTCCCCAGGCGCGCCATCGCACCGATTCTCGCGGTCGCTGCACATTAGCCCGATTTTCTTGTTGCTGCTGGCCATTTTGGCGGGATTGGGCTACATGCTTTACGCTGGCGTGGGCGATCCGGGGCCGCTGGCGTTCGTCTTTGTGCTGACAGGCTGGATTCTGGCGGTGTCGCTGCACGAGTTCGGGCATGCGTTGGCGGCTTATCTCAGCGGCGATGAGAGCGTGGCGCACATGGGCTATCTGACCCTGGACCCCCTCAAGTACACGCATCCCTTGATGAGCATCATCTTCCCTATCATCTTCCTGCTGATGGGCGGCATTCCGCTGCCGGGCGGCGCTGTCTACATCAATCGGGCGGCTATTCGCAAACGTTGGCAGTTGAGCATGGTTTCGGCGGCGGGCCCGCTGGCCACTCTGCTCTTTGGCCTGCTGCTGCTGACGCCTTTCATGTTCGGGCTCAGCAAGCAGACGCTGGTTGTCCACGCCGCTTTCTGGCAGGCTGTCGCGTTGCTGGCGTTCTTCCAGATTTTCGCGTTTATCCTGAATCTGATCCCCTGGCCGGGCCTGGACGGTTTCGGCATCATCGAGCCTTACCTTTCGCCTGCACTTCTGCACTACGCCTACATGCTCAGCGGCATGGGCATTTTCCTCTTCTTTTTGCTGTTCGCTTATACGCCTTTCGGCCAATGGGTGGGGGCGTCGGTGTGGGGCATGATCCAGGCCATCAGCATGGATGCCGCCATGGCTGCTTATCGCGGTTTCGATCTTTTCTTTTTCTGGGAGTAGCGCGAGGGTCGTGCAATGATCGCCAAAGGCATTTTTCGAGGAGGTTTGGCTGGCGGATTGCTGGCGGCGGCGTTTTCCGCTCTGGGCGTCATCCCCATCTGCGGTTTCTTCGCTTTTCCTCTGCGCATTGCGGCCTGGGCTTTCGGCGGCTATCTGGCCGGACGCATCGCCATCAACAGCGGCGCCCGCTCGGGCGGCGTGGCCGCGGGCATGGGCGCGGGCGTCATTGCCGGCGTCATCGATGGCGTGGCGAATATCCTGCTTTCTCCCCTGGCCTTCAAGCTGGCGGGCAATCAGATCGAAGGGTTGCTGTTGTTGCCCGAGCCCATCATAAAGTATTTCGCCTCGCTGGGCGTGGATATCATGCAGTTGAACACGGTGGGCGGCAGTGTTTTCTTTGCCGTCATGTTTTGCAGCGCGGGCTGGCTGATAGCCGGTCTCATTGGCATGCTGGGCGGGGGCGTGGCCCAGTCGCTGGCCGAGTAATCCGTCAATCAGCGCCCGGAGAGATCGCGTCGGAGGGAGTCTCGGGGGGCCTCTTCATCTTCGCCGCGCGAGGAACGATGATCTGGTCGAACAACAGGACGACGGCCAGGAAGAGGCTGGCGACAAAGAACGCAAGCAGGGCGATGCTGGCTACGCCGATGACCTGGGCCTTGAATTGTCCGGGAGCGGGCGCAAAAAAGCCGACCGCTAGCAATCCCCACACCGCGGGCGGGCCGAAGATGGCGAAGATGTCGCCGGGATCGCGCCAGCCCAGCAGTTCGTTGATCAACCACGCCGTCAGGATGAACAGCCATGCGCCCATGGCTCCCGCGAGCATGGCCTGAAGCGGCGTCATCCAGGGCAGGCCCGCCAGTGCGGCCACCCATCCGGCCGCGGCGCTACGCGCCGTCCAGGCGCTTTCGGGGCGTCCTGCAATGAACCAGCCGTAGAGCAATCCAATGAGACCGCCTGCAGCCAGGGCCAGCAGGCTGTTCAATGCTCCCTGCCCGGGGGATGAGCCGCCCCATGTTTGCAGCGGCGAGGCGACAATCCACCCGACGCCTCCCACGGCCAGCAGGCCCGCGCCCAGCGCGGCCGGAGGGCTGTTGGTCGCGGCGTCGTCGGTCGGACGGGAGTCGCGAAAGGCCAGGAGCGCAGCCAGAGCAGCGCCGCCCGCCAACAGCAGGAAGGACGCGCCGCCGAAATCGCGATAGCCCTCGCCCGCGCCGATGCTTTCTCCCAGGTGCATGAGCCAGCCCCCGGCCTGGGTCCAGTTTCCCGCCAGCGGGGTGAGGAGCAGGCTCGTCAGCGCAGCGAAGAGAACGCCAACGCCGGGCGTCGTTCGTCGTCCCAGCGCGATCATGGTCAGCAGGCCCGCGGTCGCGGCCAGCGGCAGCGCGGCGAGAAACAATTGCGCAGCCAGCGGCGTTTGGGCCTCGGTCATGCCGAATCCCATCCAGCCCGCCGCGCCCCACCATGCCAGATTTCCTTCCCGCAGGGGCGTCCATTCCCACACCAGCGCGGCCGCATCGGGATGATCGACGAGGATGCCGACGCCGCCGAAATGCAGGGCGAAACCTGTCGTCGCGTAGCCAGCCAGCGCGATGAGAATGGCGACCAGCGATAGCAGCCCGGCTCGTTCCCATTCATCCTCGTCGGACGCGAGCAGACCCAGGCCAATGGTGACAAACAGGCCCAGCATGGCGGCCAGCAGCGGCCAGAGAGGAAGGGAAGGGGCGTCGATCATGTGAGAAAAAGGGGATGCTTGGAGAGCCGCGGCGTCGGGGCGTTGTCAGCAGCGGATGGATGAGATAAAATGACGTAACGAACCAGGCCCGAATCAATGATTAATGAGTGATGATTAAAGTGAAAACCACGCTGATTCCATCTTTGGCTGTACTGAAAAAACCTTCAACACGGAGGCGCAG
>JALWDV010000715.1 GCA_027036755.1 Anaerolineae bacterium | reverse complement strand
CGGTGTGGCTGGTGCAGCTTATCTTCCCCAGCCCGTGGGTGATCCCCCTGACGGGTGTGGCCGCGGTGGCGGGACATTGCTGGCCCGTCTTCACCGATTTTCGCGGCGGCATGGGCATTGCCGTGAGTGCGGGTCTGGTTTTGTGGCAATTTCCGATGCTGGTTCCCATCTACGCGGCGGCCTACTTTGCGGTGAATTATTTTGTGAGACATCAGGCCCGCACAGTGATGCTCATCTCCGCTTTTCTGCCCCTGATGTTGCTGCCCTTCCGTCCCTCGCCCGAGAAGATGGCCCTGGCCTCGGGCATCGCGGTGGTGCTGGTCATCCGCTGGGCCAGCGATTTCAATCGGATTTACGAATAGAAGCTGTTATGAACTTTGGCTTTCCTGAAAAAAGGCATCGAAGACACGAAGATGCGAAGGCGCGAAGGGAAAAGATAAGGATTCTTCCCCCTGCAAGTCGCCAGACGAAGCGGAGGGAGGCTGGGAGAGATACGTCTTGAAGGCGGCTACCTGGGCGTCCAGCGCAGACGCTGGAGCGCAAACGCGGGCGTGGGTGCGGTCAGCCCCTGGCCGATGACCACGGTGGCGGGCCAGAGATCGGAGACGACGCTGGGCGCGGAGCCCGGCGCCGCGTTCCTGACTCCCACGAACGCGTGATCTCGGCGCAGCTCGCCCCGAATGTCATCCTGCACGCCCAGGCTGCGCAGAGCGGCGATGGCGTCATCGCCCAGATTGAGGGAGGCCGCGTCCCGCACGGCCCCGGCCACGATGACGCCCTCGGGCAGGGCGTTGATCCAGGCGGCCATTTCGGCGCTGGCCGCGGGCGCCTGGAGGGGATCGTGGGTGTCGAAATGCGCGACGTCCAGCAGCCGCCCGGCCGCCGGGTCGATGGCCGCCAGGTTGTAGCCGCGCCGGTTGGGGCTCACATCCACGCCGTCGATAAAGATATGCCCGAAGTCGCCCACGTCCTTGCCCGCGCTGCGGGCCACGATGTGCAAGGGGCTGATGGCTCCCGTCTCACCCACCGGGGCGTCGAGATTCCCGGGCGCGAGAGAATTGGGGATCAGAACCGGATCGAAGGTCTGCTCCGCATCGATGCGCAGATGCCGGGGGAAGCCATCGTCTGCGGGGGGGATAGCGAGGGTGATCTCGCTGACGCCCGCAAGCAGGTCGCGTCGGGCCAGTTCCCGGCCATCCAGCTCGAAGCGCAGGCTCTGGGGGCCGGGCGCGAACAGGGTCAGTTTCAAAGTCGAGGGATGATCGCTGGCTGGCAGCATCAAACGGGATTGGGGCAGCACGGCCCAGAGCGCGGGCGTTTGCCCCAGCTCGCCCGGAACGCCCCAGCCGTCATCCAGATAGAAATCCAACGCCGGATCTGCCGGGGTCAGATCGAGGGGATGGGACTCGGGCCAGCGGGCTTCGTAGCGGGCGACGCCATCTTGCTCATCCTGCAAATCCAGGGGGAAGAGCCGGGTGAGCCGGGCCTCGAAGTCGGCGGGAACATGATCTCGATGCACGAGGACGGTGTGGATGTTGAGGAACGCCAGCAGGTCGGGGGCGAGGACCTGGGCGCGGGCGAAGTCGGCCTCGGGTGCGGGGCGGTCATCTTGCAGCGCGGCCAGCACGCCGATGACCGGATTCTCCATGAAATACTGGAATTTCTGCTGGGGATTGCGGCTGGTGTTGCCGCCCAGGATGGGCTTGCCGTGGTAAGTCTGCCACCACTGCTCGTACATGATGATGACATCCGATTTGCCGAAGACGTTGAAGCCGTTGCGCCAGCCCACGGGCAGGTCCAGCAACGCGTCCTTGCGCCCGTCCGCCACCACCGCGGCGTAGGCCCGGGGCAGCCGGAAATCGGACAGGGGCAGGGGGATGCTGAGATGCTCGAAGAGGATGAGCGCGGCCAGGCCCGCGGCCAGCGCTGTGCGCCAGGCGGGCTTGCGCACCCGGGCCAGCAGTGCGTAAGCTCCCAGCGCGGCCAGCAGCCCCAGCCCCAGGAAAATCATCACGCTGTAACGGCTGGGATAGCGATTGGCCTGGAAGAAGGGGATTTTGATCAGCAGGGCGAAAACGCCGGGGATGCCGGTGTTGTAGCCATTGATGCGAATCTGCGGCCCCAGCGCCGCCCACAGGAAGAAGCCGGTGAGCGCGGCCACAGCCCACGCGGCCCAACGCCGCCGAAAACGCCACAAACCCACCGCGACCAGAAGCAGGACGATGTAGCCGGGGTAAATCTGCTGGCCTTTGTTGACCATGAACTGGCTGCCATCGGGCCGTAAGGCCGAATTATCGCTGAGGGCCCGGATGACGCCGCCGAAGAGGGGATGCAGTTGGGTGGGGAAGAAAAAGCCCAGCACGTCGGCCGAGAAGATGTCGGAAAAACCGCCTCCTTCCACCAGAAAATCGCCGTGGGCCCGCATATCGGGCAGCATGTTGGCCAGATAGGGCAGCAGCCCCAGTCCAAACATCGCAGCGGCGATAAGCGCGTTGAGGAAGGCGGGCCTGATTCGTCCCCAATATGTTCGCATGCCCGACCAACGTCGCAGCCCCGCCAGCATCGCCCCCACCGTGACGATGGCGATGAGCAGCACGCCGAACGCACCGTAGGTCAGCTCCGCCCAGGTCTGGAAGAGGAGGAAGAGGCCCAGCAGAAAGCCATCGCGCGGGCGCCACGGGCCGCGCAATCCCCGCAGCAGGTACAGGGCCAGGAAGGGCAGCCATTGCGACGAGGCGATGTTGAATTGTCCCAGAGAGGCGTAAAACAGCTTGGATGAGGCGAAGGCGTAGAGCAGGCCCGCCAGCAGCGCAGCGAGGCGGAAATTTCGGATTTCGGATTTCGAATTTGGGATTTGGGATTTGGGATTGCGGATTTGGGGCAGCAGGAGGGGGAATAGCGCCAGCGCCAGCAGGTACGCGCCAAAGCCCGATAGAATGAAACTGCTGAGCAGCAGGAGGTTGCTGGCGAGGGTGAGGCTCATCGCGCTTTGAAGAGGAATGCTCAGCGCGCCATTCCACAGGGTCAGGGTGTAAAACGCCAGGTTGATGCCGATGGGGTGGAACATGCTGTCTCCGACGAATGGATTGTGCACCAACCCGTTTTCTCCCGCCCGATCGACGAAGCTGACCCTGGCCCACCACAGATTCCACGCCAGCGCGGGATCGTCGATGCCGTCGCCGGGCGCGTGGGTGGCGATGTGGGGCAAAAGAGGCCATGTCAGCGCCAGCGCCAGGATGGCGAATAGCAGCAGGATGAGGAGGTTGCGTCGGAATGGGGACATGGGGCGTTTTTGTGAACAGCCGCGCGCTGTCTTCGGGGTGAATCGTAGTGACTGCTATAAAAACATGTCTCACGCAAAGACGCCAAGGCGCAAAAGGAAAAAGAAGCAAAGAATTCTTGGCGGCTTTTGCGCCTTTGCGTGAGACTTCACGTCATTTCGAGGAAGCGCAGCGACCGAGAAATCCCCTTGCAGACGAGGAGATTCCTCCTCCCTGCGGTCGTCGGAATGAAAATCATGTCTCGATGTGTCATTCTGAGCGAAGCGAAGAATTTACCCTTTTGCAAAGTATGAGATTCTTCGGTCGCTGCGCTCCCTCAGAATGACACGGCAACGGCTATTTACGAAGCAGTGCCTATGCTTACTTTCGATGGTATCATATCCTGCTGGCCAACGCATAAACGAAAACAGGCCCCGGACGAATGCCGGAGCCTGTTTGTTTGAGTGGGAGATGCGGCGTTCACCGCATCAGGGAGGAAATCAGTCGCGTTGGGGGATGTAGGTGACTTTCAGCGTGGGAGCCATGGCGTTATCCGGATCGGCGTTGGCGGCCTCCATGCTGTTGAAGGTCACGCGGCCCAACGGGCCATCCGCGGCCACGGCGAGCTGAGCATTGCCCTTGCTTCCTGCGGCGTCCCAGGCTTTGACCTGCTCGGTCGCATCCATAGCAACCTTGCCCATGACCACATCCACGCCAGTACCGGGGTTGTAGAAGTTGAGCCCAGTGCTGTAGTTGACGGCGCCGGGGTCGAAGGGATCCACGTTCATCACCATGAGGTGCTTGCCGGTGGCGCCCGATTCGAAGATGGCGTTCATGCTCAGTTCGGCGCTGACGATGTTGGCGCCAACGGGCAACGCGCTGCGATCAAAGCTGAGTAGGGCGTTATCCAGGCCCGTGGGACGCACGACCAGTTTGTGATCCCACAGATAGGAGGTTCCCGGATTGCCGCCGCTGAGCCATGTGTCGGCAGTCAGGGGCAGTTCGATTGTGACGGGATCAGGTGCGACGGCAGTGACTACGACCGGGACTTCCACCAGGCCGGGGGCCAGAGAGGGGCCCAGAAGCACGGAACCGTTCAGAACGTCGCCCAGGTTCATGTCGTGTTTGATCTCCAGGGTGATGGGGATCATGTCGCCGGCGGCGAAGGGGCCGTCGGGGATATTCTTGACGGTGATGTCGTTGCCCTGAACAGCATTGATGGTCATGTCGAAGGTGCTCGATCCGGCTGGCACGCTCCAGCCGTGCACCAGGATTGTCCAATCGCCATTCATGGGGAATTTGACCGACACGTGCTCTTCGGCTGTGGATGTGGTGGAAGAAGCCACAATCCGGCCATGAGGATTGACAAGGAAGAGATCCAGGTCGTCACTGCCTTGTCCCTGAATATCCACAGTCAGCGAGGCGGCGTGATCGATGGTCACGGTTTGCGTGTAGCTGGCGGTGGTGGGATCGTTGGGATCGTCCTGTTTGATGGGCAGATCGGTGTATTCCTGCGGCAATCCCAGACCGAAGCCTTCGGCCACCAGGTCATCCAGGTTGACGGAAGCGGAGACCTGAATAGTGGCTTCGATGGTGTCGGTGGGAGCATCCAAATACAGTTGCGAAGGAGCCACGGTCAGCATACCCACTTTGCCCTGGACGCTGACGTCGGTGTGCTCGCCGCTGGTGTAGACCTGATGCAAAGCGACGACGTGGAGGCCTTCTTTGGCGGGCACGGCCACGATCTCGCGCGGGCCGCCGGTGTTGGTGTGCCAGAGCCACCTGCCTCTGCCCATGTAGGTGTTCATGCTGCTGCCGGGCAGGGTGCTCAGGGTGTAGGGGCCATAAATGTCGGGCTCGCCTTTCTTGGGATCGTTACTGAAGTCATCGGGGGTGGGGCCCATGACCAGCGTGTCGATATCCGCATGGGGGTTATCCCACCTGGTGTCGACGAAGAGCATGGCGTTCTCAGGGACGTCGTCCATGAGATCGGTGAAGTAGAAGCGCCAATCGCCCGATTCAGCGCGCCAGCTCCAATCATTGTAGCCAAACAGGCGGCCATTGTCGTAGGGCGTATTGCTGCGGCGACCGCCGCCGAATTCGAAGTTGGCGCCGCTGGCGGCCACGTTGGCGACCACGGGCACGACTGCTCGCATGTCGGCATTGCTAACAGTTATCGCGCCGTTGTACATGCCGTAGCCTGCGTCTTCGGGCACGGTCATAGTGGCGTCGAAAGTGGCTTCGCCGCCTGCGGGCACTGTGACGGTGGCGGGCTCGACGGTGACCCAATCGAAGGACTGGATGTCGTAGAAGGTGATCTCGATGTTCAGATGGGTGACGGGGATTTCTGCGCTCCTGGTCTTGTGGCGCAGCGAGATGAACAGGCCGTCGTGCATGCGCCCGAGGGGATTTTGCACGCGAACCTGAGAGGCGGGTCCGGAGTTGTAGCCGTAGGAGAGGCGGATGTGTTCGCCCTTGTCGATCTCGTCGGCGTTGACGACGCCGTCGCCATTCAGGTCTGTCCACAGGTTGCCGTCGCCGTTGATGTCTTTCCAGTCCTGAATGTGGACTCGCCAGCGGCTGTCGTAGCGGTAATTACCGTTGGGGTCGAATTCGCTGGCGGGGAAGCTGATCTTGACTTCCACCATATCCGTGCCCGCGGGAATCAGATCGGTGAGGGGGAAGAGATAGTCGGGCTTGGTGAAAGCGCCGTCTTCCAGAGATTGATCCTTGGTGGTGAAGGGGAAGCTGTACTTGCCGATTGCGACAAGTCGTTTGCTTTTGACTTTGACGTCGATGTCTTCGTCGGTGGGATTATGCACGGAGAAAGTCTTGACGCTGACGTCGCCCGGGTGCATGATGTTGGCGAAGGAGTGATATTCTTTGCCGCGATAATCGCCGCCGGTCCAGTTATCGGGCATGACGAAGAAGCCTTTGTCGCCGCCGGCGATGGCCGCAGACTGACCGCCGTTGACCGAGCCTGCACCCTGGACGAAGGTGTCGTAACGCTGGTTGTCGGCGCCGGACATGAGGATGGCTCGGGCCACGTCCCAGGTGGGCCAGACGCCGTTGGCCTGCTTGTAGGCGTCATACACGAGGGCCAGATTGCCCGCGGCCACGGGTGCGGAGCGACTGGTGCCGCCCCAGGTGCTCCAGGCGGTCCAGCCATCGCCCCAGGCGTTCAGGGGGAGATCGCCGGAACCGAACGCGCCGTCGGCTGTTACGCTGACGCCATTGCCGCCGTTGGCTGCAGGGCCGCGGTTGGAGAATGAGATGACGTCGCCCCAGTTGATCTGGTCCACGTCCATGATGGTCTCGAAGGTGCCGGTGCTGCCGAATTCGGTGGAAGCGCCGACGCCAATGCTGGAAACCGGGGAGGGGCCGGTGATGGTGCCGTAGCCGGCAGCGCCGTTGCCGGTGGAGATGAGCACGGACAAGCTGGGATTGAGATGTCGCACGATCTTGTCGATGTAACGGCTGTCGAAATCCCATACGTCGTTGTCGGTGGCGGAGAATCCCCAGCTATTGTTGATAATCTGCATATCATCGGCGGTGCCGGGTTTGCCATCATAGCCCAAAGCAGCGTAGATGAAGCTGTCGTTCCACAGGAAGTCGAAGGTGTTGTAGGCGTTGCCATTGACGCTCAGTTTGGCGTCGCGCCCGGCGCCCTGCACCATGCCGGTGAAGGGTGTGCCGTCGCCGGCGGGCTTGTAAGGAGGCGCGCCGCCATCGATGACGCCCCGTCCCGCCACGTTGGAGGCGCAGAGCTGGCCGTGATCGCCGCCGCCCTCGGTGAAATCGTTGAATTCCCAGGCCAGCAGGCTGCCGTTTTGGGGCGGCACAGCGTATTTGCCCCACATCCAGTCGGAGGCGGGGATATAGTTTACGCCATCGGCGATGAAGTAGAGCAGGCCGCCGGAGACATCGGCATAGCCATCCTGCCCTGGACCATTGGCTGCCGAGTCCCAGGAATCAAGGTAGGCGAGAGGATCGTCCTTGGTGACGGGTTTGTCATCGGTGAAGTCGTAGTTGCCGTTCATGTCTACATAAACGGTGT
>JALWDV010000714.1 GCA_027036755.1 Anaerolineae bacterium | reverse complement strand
AGCCGGGAGAGCGGAAGGTGGGGCCGTCGTTGGCGGGCATCGCCACCCGGGCCGCCGCCCGCGTGCCGGGCATGTCGGCGGAGGCGTACCTCCGCCAGTCCATCGCAGATCCGGGCGCTTATGTCGTTGAGGGTTACCCCAACGCCATGCTTCCCGACATGGCCGAGAAACTCAGCGATCAGCAGATGGATGATCTGATTGCATTTCTGATGACATTGAAATGAGAAAATGATGTGACTGCGTTGGTGCGAGAAGCCGATTTCGTGATGCGTGATGCATGACGCCTTTACGGATTACGCATCACGCATCACGCCCGTTGCAGACTCGCCCGACGTGGGCTTTGCGAACCTTCAGCAACCAGCGATCATTCTATTTTCGGCATGGTTCAGATCGTCCTTCCATCAGCTTTACAATTTCAATAGGGTCAACGCCTGGCAAAGCACGTCAAACGTAAAGCGTCAAACGTCAAAACGTGGCGAAACAGGCTCTTTTTGACGTTTGACGGATGACGTTTGACGGAGAAATTGTAAAGATGGCTTTGAATGAGAATGAACCATGCCCTATTTTCAAAGCAGTCGCCATGAGCGATTGCTCACCACATAACGAACGAAAATCTCTTGCTACGTCATTCCGACGACCGCAGGGAAGAGGAATCTCCTCGGCTGCAAGGGGATTTCTCGGTCGCTTCGCTCCCTCGAAATGACGTAGGAGTGCCTATTTACGGAACAGTCCAACGGCGGGCGAGCCCGCGCCGATACCGATGAAAGACGAGGACACGGATTGACACGGCCTTCGGTCACAGATTTTTTGAATTATCCGTGTTTTTCTGTGTTCATCCGTGTTCTATTTTCAAAGCAGCATCATCTGTAATGCGCTTTACCTCTTCTCCTTGCCGCTCGTTATAGACGCGCCAAACGTTATCAGCTATAATGGCTTTTAGAAACGAATCAGTTTCGTAATTGCCAATGTCTACTCCTCTTCTCCCATCTTCCGATTCAGGAGGTTGAATCTGATGAAAAAAGTCATTTTTGTCGTTCTTATTTTGTCCCTGCTGGTTGTCGTGGCTGCCGCTTGCGGCGGCGGTGACGATAAATCCGCTTCCGGCGGGGACGCCGACGTGGCGGCTGGCAAGGCCCTGTTCGAAAAAACAGTGCTGGAAGGCAATGCAGGCTGCGTCACCTGCCACTCGCGCGAGCCCGGAAAAACCATCGTCGGCCCCTCCCTGGCGGGCGTCGCCAGCAAGGGCGAAGACTTCATCCGCGAATCCATCGTCAATCCTGACGCCGACGTGACCGAGGGCTTCCCTGCCGGCACCATGCCCCCGGATTATGGTCAGAAGCTCTCTGATGAGCAGATCAACCAGTTGGTCAAATACTTGATGACCCTGAAGTAGCGGCTCGAATTTGCAAAAAGAAAGCCCCTGGCATTGCGCCGGGGGCTTTTTGTTTGGGATGCGTGCAATTGGGGATGGCAGGGCTGGGGCGGCGTCTGGCGGCCGGGGTTTGTGCGTCCGCCATCATTCGGGCAAGAGGACGTTCGCTCAATGCCCGAGCTTGAATCTTCCCCATGTTTCGTCATTGGGGAAGGCTTTCTCCCAGCCCTCACCGTCGAAACCATCGATGGTGCGGACGCCGTCCAGTTCGCCCAGGGTGGTGATGGTGTAAATGACGTCTCCCTGAGATTGGGTGACGCCCTGGATGTTGCGCCAGCGGGCCTTGAGTTTATTGCCTTCGACGCCTCCCTCGCCTTCCTGGATGGCGCCTGTCACGATCCAGTGCAGTTTGTAGCTGCCAGGGCTGTCGCCCGGCTCGATTTTTAGCGTGCCGCTGTAATCGGCCCCGCCGGCATCCACGCCATTGACAGCGTAAACCCCCGCGATGTCGGGCAGATTGTTGGAGTCAGCGGGTTCGCCCTGAATGACGCCCTTGTTCTTGCTGCACCCGGCCAGCGCCAGAGTGCTCAGCAGCAGGATGATGAGGATTGCATACTGTTTTTTCATGCCAAAATTTTCGCGTAACTGCTAACGTACCCCGGTTAACTAACCACAAAGGGCGCAAAGGCACTAAGAACACGAAGAAAAAATGTATAAATTTCTCTTTGTGCCTTTGTGTCTTAGTGTTCTTAGTGGTTTTCGGGTGACGACCTTAGTAGTTACATTTTCGCTCAGAAATCGAAAATCGGCAAACTCCGCTTCGCGGACGGGGCGATGATCGCTTTCCAGCGCCGAAAAGCGACCGTCGCCACTATGATCGGAGATATGGTAACTGCTAAGGTGGTTTGTCTGTTTTCGGCGGCTTGGCTTCTGCTGCGGCAGGCCCCCCCTGCTCCCCCCGCAAGCGGGGGGAGCAGGGGGGGCCTGCCGCAGCAG
>JALWDV010000713.1 GCA_027036755.1 Anaerolineae bacterium | reverse complement strand
TCCATGGCCCAGGCGATGGTGGCTCCGCAGGAGATGGTGTCCATGCCATACATGTTGCACAGCTCGTTGGCGTAGGCCACCGCCTCGATGTCATCCACGTTGCAGTAGGAGCCGAAGGTGGCCAGGGTTTCATACTCGGGCCCGCCATACTTTGGATTCAGCTTGTAGCGATTTTCGGCCTCGACCACCCGCTTGCAGCGCACAGTGCAGGCGTAGCAGGTGTCCCGCTCTTTGAGGATGGTGTCGGCCATGTGGTGGCCCGAAATTTCGTGGGCGCAGGCGAAATAGCCGCTATCCCAGTTGTGCGTGGGCAGACCACCGCCCTTGCTCTGGCCTTTGACGATCTCGGCCGTGCCCAGCAGGCCCATGCCGTAGATGTCGGAATCGGGAAACTCCTTGACGCCCCACTTGGTCAATTGAGTCAAGCCCTTGGGATCGGCGAATTTTGCGTTCTTCTTGCTGCCGCGCACCACCACTGCCTTCAAATTCTTGCTGGCCATGACCGCGCCCATGCCGGTGCGGCCATTGGCCCGATTGGCGTTGGTGATGACCGCGGCGAAGCGCACGCCCTTTTCGCCCGCGGGCCCCACCTGGGCGATGTGCACCCGTTTGTCCCCCAACTCCTCTTTGAGGATGTCCTCCACCTCGCCCGTGACCTTGCCCCACAGATGCGAAGCATCTCGTAGCTCGGCCTGCCCCTCCTTCACCCACAGGTAGACCGGTTTGGGCGCTTTGCCGTGGAAGACGAACGCGTCGAAGCCCGCGAACTTCATCTCAGCGGGGAAGAACCCGCCCGACTGGGAATCGCCCACTGCGCCCGTCAGGGGCGATTTGGCGTTGATGGTGAGGCGACTTTGGCCCGAAATGGGCGCGCCCGTGGGGCCGCTGATGGCGAAGGTGAGAGTGTTTTCGGGCGCCAGGGGATCGACGCCCGCGGGCGAATGCTTGAGCAGATAATACAGCCCAAAGCCCGTGCCGCCCGCGTATTTGCGGTAGAAGTCCTCGGGCGGCGTCTCCACCTCCAGTTTGCCAGTATCAAGATAAACGTGCAGTATTTTTCCGGTGTATCCGTACATCAAAACCTCCTATTCAATATTTTGCCACGAAGGCACGAAGAAGAAGCAAAGACACGAAGAAAAATCAAAAGAAAGGTAACTACTAAGGTCTCGCCACCATTTTTTGCCACGAAGGCACGAAGAAAGGCGAAGGCACGAAGTGTTTTTCTTTATTTTTCCTTCGTGTCTTCGAACCCTTCGTGCCTTCGTGGCTTGCTTTTTCACGCTCTCGGTGTGGCTTACGCTTTCACCGCCTTCACCGACTCCTCGAACGCATTCAGCGTGAAGTCCACATCCTCCTCGCTGAGCGCGTAGCACAGGAACCAGGGCTCGCGGCCGTCGGAATCAGGCTGCACGCCGCGGGCGATGAGTTCCATCGCGATCTCCTCGTACAAATCGCCGTCGCCTTCCAGATAGCCGCGGAAGTCAGTGGGCATCTCGTCGCTGCCGATGAAGAGGCTGAACATGGCGGGCGCGCCCGTCACCACGTGGGGGATGCCCGCGTCGTTCAAAATTTCATCGATGCCGTCCATCAGGCGTCGCCCGCGCTGGTTGATGGTCTCGATCACAGGCTCTTCTTCCAGGGTTTGCAAGGTGGCCGCCGCGGCCGCCACCGCCACGCCATTGCCCGAGTAGGTGCCGCCGTGGGCCATGGCCCCGGGCTGGATGGTCATCATCACCTCTTCCTTGCCCGCGATGGCCGCCACCGGGAAGCCGTTGCCCATGGCTTTGGCGTAGGTGGCCAGATCGGCCTTGATGCCGAAGTACTCCTGAGCGCCGCCATTGGCCAGGCGGAAGCCGGTCTTCACCTCGTCGAAGATGAGGACGATGCCATACTTGGCGGTGAGCTCGCGAATTTTCTCCAGATAGCCGGGCACGGGGAAGATGCCCGCAGCGTTGCCCAGCACCGGCTCCACGATCACCGCGGCGATGTCGTGCCACTTGGTCTCGATGGTCTCTTCCAGGCGCTCGAAGTCGTTGAAAGGCAGATTGAGCACGTACTGATTGATGCCCAGGGGGATGCCGCTGGTTGTGGGGGCGGAGATGGGGCTGCGACGGTGGCCCAACATGCGCTTGTTGGAGGAGGCGGTGCTGTACATGAAATAGTCCACCTGACCGTGATAGCAGCCCTCGAACTTGATGAACTTCTCGCGATTGGTGTAGGCCCGGGCGATGCGCAACGCGTGCATGGTCGCCTCGGAGCCGGTGTTGGTCAGACGCACCTTGTCATTGCCCGTCATTCGGGTCAGACGCTCCGCCACCTCGATCTCCAATGGCGTGGTCCAGGCGAAAACCGTGCCATTGCCGATGGTCTCCTTCACTCGATCCACCACCGCGTCGTAGCCGTGCCCCAGAATGATGGGGCCAAAGCCCAGGCGATAGTCGATGTAGCGCTTGCCGTCCATATCCCACACATACGCGCCCTTGCCTCCCTTGACGACCAGGGTGTCTTCATCGCCCCAATAGCGGAAGTTGGAATTGACGCCATACGGCATGACCTTGGAAGCTCGCTGGAAATACTCTCGGGTTTTCGGTCCTTGCATACTCATGGTAAAGATGTTCTCCTTGTGTGATTTGATTATGAAAATTGGGTTATCGATTATCGAGTGTCAGTTATTGGGTGCTGGGTGTTGGATATTGGGTATTGGGTTGCTCTCTCAGAGAATGCAAGAGGGCAATTATTGATTCGGACATGAACTATCCAATATCAAATGTAACTATACAGGCCATAGCGAAAAAACGCCTGATGAAGCAACGTTGGCCGTTTATGCCAACCCACGTCATGCGTAAAACGTCAAACGTCAGGCTTGTATCGCCAAAGATGAGTCCTGCAATGAACCATGACATCGTTACAGCAGTGTGACGTTTGACGCTTGACGTTTTACGATCTTGGCATGTCACATGTTGGCGGCTCTAACCTTCAAGGTTTGACATGTGAGCTGTATAGTCACTATCAAATACGACTCTACTGCAAAAAGGTCATTTCACCACGGAGACGCGGAGGACACGGAGAAAATAGTGGTCGTTCACAGAGAAATTCCTCTCCAAATCTCACCTTTTTCTTCCTCCGTGCGCTCTGTGCCTCCGTGTTGAAGATTTTTTCAGTGCAGCCAAATACCAATATCCAATATCCACCTACACCCACCCCTCTTCGACGATGGTTTCTTCGGCGGTGATGCCGCGCTTTGCCAGTTCGCGGAAGAAGATGTCGGTGGGGAGGGCTCGTTCGGGCGGAACCACGCCTTTCGCCGTGGTCTGGCCGTGAGCGATGAGTTGGGCGCCGATGCTGAGAGGAATGCCCACGTTCTTGAAGTAAGCCGATGGCCCGCCCCATTCCTCCTGCGGAGGATGATGGTTGCGATAGGTGGCCACAACCTTGCGTCCGTTGCGCACGCCCGTCACCTGCACCACCAGGCCATAAGCCCACACGGGATTCTCTCGGGTCAGAGGATTTTCCCACAGCAGCCTGGACATGACATCAATGGTGGGCAGGGTCTCGCCGCCGATGGTCACAGGACGGCTGGAAAGCATACCGTTGCGCATCAACGTTCCCATCAACTCCATGACATGAGGCGGGAAGCAGCCTCGCACAGCGGCCCGACGAAGGGTCGGGAAAGATTCGGGCAGGGTGTTGGCTTCGTCATGAGGCACATAATACACCATTTGCTCGCCAATGTGCTCATGGAAGCGCACCTTGATGCCCCCCGACATGGGAGGCGTGGGATGCCATTCGCCATCCTCGAAATAGACTTCTCCCCGGTCGCCTTCCTCGGGGTTGAACTCCCACAGGGTGGTGCGCAGCAGGCCAGGCGCGGGCGCCAGGCTGCGGAAGGCCGCAAAGAACACCTCGACCTCGTGCATTTCGTCCATCTGCTCCGAGGCCCGACGCACCATCATGTTGGTCTGGCCGGGCGTAGCGCCCACGCCAGGGATGAAGATCATGTCTTTTTCCAGTGCCTTCTCATGCAGCGCGAACTGCGGGTCCTCGCTGGAAAGATCGAGACCATTGACGCCCACTTCGACGCAAGCGGTGTTTACGGCCAGATCGTATTTGAAGGGAAGACCGTTGACCACCACGTCGAAGCCGGGGAATAACTTCAACATGCCGTCGTAATCATTGGCGTCAAAGAAGATGGGCTTGAGGCGGGGATCGCCGATCTCATCGACCAGGTTGGTGACCGCCCCCAGGTTGTAATCAGCCACGACGATTTCATCGAAATCGCTGTACGCGGCCAGATCTCGGGTGGTTTCTTTGCAGACGGCGCCCGCGCCGCCCAGGACAAGTGCTCGCATGGAAAGGTTTCTCCTTCGATTGATTTTAGCAAAAGATTGATAGCTGATTGATTGACAAAAATCCGCTACGCGTTTCCCGCCCGCCAAAACCTCCGACTGAAAGTCAGGGCTGAGGGCCTTTGGCCGCACGTCGGCCTTCGCCGACGTTCTTTCGGCGGAAAAGCGCCGTCCCCGTAGGGGGACGGGCGGCGGAACGCCCATAGTCCTGAATTTATTCGGCCAGAGTGTGAGCGAAACGAGACTTGTCAGTCAACCAGGATTGATAGTTGAAAATGGGATGGGGAACGGAGGAGTGAGCTTCGGTAGCTGTTCTTTCGTTCCTTGGTTATCCGTTAATACCGTTTTTGCACGTCGGCGAAGGCGTGATCAAGGATATCCAGGGCCTCGGCGATGTGGTCTTCGGTGGCGGTGAGGGGCGGGGCGATGCGGATGACGTTGCCATACATGCCCCCCTTGCCGATGAGCATCCCGCGGGCCTTGGTCGCCTCGAAAAGCTCGTTGACGGCCTTGGGCGCGGGCTCTTTGCTTTCTCGATTTGCCACGACTTCCACGCCCTGCATCAGGCCCTTGCCGCGCACATCGCCGATGAGGGGATATTTCTCTTGCAGCTTCTCCAGGCCCGAGCGCAGCAATGCGCCCACCTGGGCCACATGCTCAGGCGACGCCTCTTCCTCCATCACCTCGATGGTAGCCAGCGAAGCCGCGGTGGAGACGGGATTGCCGCCAAAGGTGCTGATGGTCAGGCCCTGCGTCGTCAGGGTTTCGGCGATCTCGGGCGTGGTCATGGTGTTGGAAAGGGGGAAGCCATTGGCGATGCCCTTGGCCATGGTCATAATATCGGGCTCTACGCCCCAATGCTCGATGCCGAACCAGTAAGTGCCTGTGCGCCCGAACCCGGTCTGCACTTCGTCATCGATGAACAACCCGCCGTAGTGATGGGCGATGTCCGCCACAATCTTGAAATACTCGGGCGGCGGCGTGATGAATCCGCCCACGCCCTGGATGGGCTCGGCGATGAACGCGGCGATACGGCCCGAAGTCGTCGTCTTGATCACCTCCTCCACATCCTCGGCGCAGGCCACGCCGCAAGAAGGATAGCTCATCCTCAGCGGGCAGCGATAGCAATAGGGATTCAGCGCGTGTTTGACGCCCGGGATCTGCGTGCCGCCGATGCGCCAGGCCGAGATGCCCGTCAGGGTCATAGCCAGGGTGGAGCGACCGCTGTACGCGTGGCGCAACGCAATGACCTCCTGATTCCCGGTGGCGGCCTTGGCCAGCATCACCGCGGTCTCATCCGCCTCGGTGCCCGAGCCGGTGAAGAAGGACATGGAAAGATCGCCTGGCGCAAGCTCCGCCAGCTTTTCGGCCAGATTCACCACATTTTCGTGGGGATAGAGGGTGGATGTGTGGATGATCTTGTCGATCTGCGCTTTGGCCCGCTCGGTCACTTTGGGATTTTTGTGCCCGACGCTGGTAGTGAGGATGCCGCCGAAGAAATCGAGGTAGCGATGGCCCTCCACATCCCACACATACAGACCCTCGCCATGATCCAGCGCCAGCGGCTCGGTGTAATAGAGCAGATAGCTGGGCCAAAGATATTTCTTTTGCTTTTCGAGAATCGATTGCTTGTCCATAAATGAATGGCTCCGAGAAATGGATTGCGGTGTGCGGAGAATTGATGTAGACTTTAGGCTGGAGGTTCTAAAAGATGACTAATCGAACGATAACGTTTGAAACGGTTATCCCCGAAGACGTTTATGCGATCCTGCGAGCTCACGGTTTCGCCCGTGCGAATCTGGCGGAGCAATCGCGTCGATTATTGGCGACGCAGTTTTACCGAGATCGCTTGTTGTCTTTGGGGCAGGCTGCACGTGTTGCTGACATGTCGCGTTGGGAGTTTGTCGAGTTTTTGAGTGAAAACGATGTACCTGTGATCGACTACAACGAAGAAGAACTTGACGAGGAATTTGCAGCAGTCGAGATGTTGAAAATGCAACTTCAAATAAGCAGATGAGGAAATGGTAAATGGTGGTTGTGTCTGATGCCACACCGCTGATTGCTTTGGCGAAAATCGGCGGGCTGGCATGGCTAAATCGCCTTTTCGGCGAAATATTCATCCCGCAAGCTGTATATCATGAAGTCGTCGTAGTTGGTGTCGGGAAAACGGGAAGTGAGGAAGTTGCGAACGCCGCATGGATTCCGGACGATTGCTGTCGGGAATCAGGAGAAAGTCGCTTATTTGCTCTCTCAGTTGGATATTGGAGAAGCTGAGGCCATCGTTTTGGCCCAGGAAAAAGAAGTCGATTGGCTTTTGATGGATGAAATTCGAGGAAGGACCATCGCACAGGGATTGGGGTTGAAAGTCATTGGGACGGTGGGCATTTTATTGCTGGCCAAGGACGCAGGTTTCATCTCTGAGATTCGACCGCTTTTGGATATCTTGCTGTCGCAGCGGTTCCGTATCAGCGAGCGGGTTTATCGTTCGGTGCTTGAGCGAGCGGGCGAATTATAACTCGTCAATCCAATTCCGCTCCAAGCCCTTTCGCCCGCGCCCGGCGATAGACTTCGGGCAGGATAGCCGCGTATTCGCCCCAGATGCCCAGAGCGATGTAGAGGATGATCTCCTCCTCCGATTCGCGGCCGGGGATTTTCTGGGCGACGATGTCGGGCCAACTGCCGTAAATGTCTTTCTCGCCGAAGCCCTCCGCCGCCAACATCTTCAGCTCTGGCGTGCGGGGAGCCACATACTTCCACCGATCCACCACCACTTTATCCGCGCGGCGCACCACGTCCAGATCGACTTCCTGATACGAGCCCATCTTGGCGATGAACGCTCCCGGCTTCAGCCAGTCGTACGCCACCAGAGGCTGGTCGCCCGTGGTCACCAGGATGATGACATCGGCCTGGCGGATGACCTGTTCCCGATTTTCAAGAGGGATGGCCTCCACTGGAAAAGCCATCTCCGGCCCCACCTCTTCGACCATGCGTTGCGCCGC
>JALWDV010000712.1 GCA_027036755.1 Anaerolineae bacterium | reverse complement strand
CGTCCTTCCTTCAGCTTTACAATTTCAATAGGGTCAACGCCTGGCAAAGCACGTCAAACGTAAAGCGTCAAACGTCAAAACGTGGCGAAACAGGCTCTTTTTGACGTTTGACGGATGACGTTTGACGGAGAAATTGTAAAGATGGTTTTGAAGTAACTGCTAACGTACTCGACTTTAAGCCTCAAAAAGGCACGAAGGGAAAAATAAAGAAAACACTTCGCGCCTTCGTTATCCTTCGTGTCTTCGTGGCAAAAAGTGGTGATGAGACCTTAGTAGTTACGTTTTGAATGAGAATGAACCATGCCCAAATTTCTATTCGACGTTGCTTTCAGCTCCAAAGGAACCTGTCAGGTTAATTCAGGCGAAAACGACTTGGCAGTTACAAAGGCCCGGTGATCACGTCATTCCGACGACCAAAGGAAGGAGGCATCTCCTCCAGGTGCGACGTACTTAGCACGGGCGTTGATCTGACGTAACACCGGATCAACGACTGGTATGACGCAACGCGGCAACGACTCGTGGCAAGTGTGCCGCACCTTTCAGTCGTTTCGCTCCTTGGGAATGACGTAACCAGAGGACTTTGCATCCCCACTGGCCCATGCCCTGATTTCTTGATCCAGCCCCGCTTTTGTGCTAAACTACAGGTGGAATTGGGCCGGTAGCTCAGTTGGTAGAGCAGCGGACTTTTAATCCGCGGGTCGGGGGTTCGATCCCCTCCCGGCTCATTCAAAGCCCCTGGAGGTTGCTCCGGGGGCTTTTTCATTCGGGCCATCAGTCAAGGAGAGAGAGACGGTAACTGCAGAAATCCACTCCATCGCGCCCCCCACGGCATCAAGGCGGCATTCGGGCTTGCGCCTGCCCACCAATCGCCTGGAACCGGGCGATGTCACGACCTATAAAGGATTACCCGTCACCACCGCGCCCCTCACCATTGCCCACGTCTCGACCGCAGGTCTGGCTGACGAGTTCATCATTCAAGCCGTGCAAGAGGCCATCCAACGGGGGATGGTCACGAAAAAACAAGTGCGCGAGCTGACGCAACAACAGGGCGGGCGCACGCAACATCCGATACAGCATGCTTTAGATTACGACCACCACGCGAATCACCATCCTGGTGGTTTGCGGATTCTTTAGCATCTCGCAACACTGGCGGGAACTGACTCTGCGCCAACACCCATTTACGTGTCGATTTAACGAATGACGCCTCATGCGCCAGTTCCTTACTGGTTCGCCCAGACTGGGGATTTACCACCCCCACAACATCAGAACCTTTTTCTTCTTTTAGCACCTGAACATACGGATGTTCGCCAGGGGCAGGATTAGCCAACCTTCTCCAGACAATATGCGTCAGAAAATGACCGTAGATGATTTCAAGATTTGGGATTGTCTGAAGCGCCCGAAGATAAATTTGGCTGTACTGAAAAAACCTTCAACACGGAGGCACAGAGTGCACGGAGGAAGAAAAAGGTGAGATTTGAAGAGGAATTTCTCTGTGAACTACCACTATTTTCTCCGTGTCCTCCGTGTCTCCGTGGTGAAATGACCTTTTTGCAGTGGAGCCAAACTTGTTGTCTCATGGGTTGTCCCGGATCACCTGTGCGCGAACTTACCTTTGCCGTAAAATACTTGATGCGTACGATATCATTCTTGGGTAACAACAATTCGCACATCTTCCTCAAATCAAGCCACTTATAGTCCCCTTCACTGCTCCATAATAGAGGTTAAATCCAGAGAAACTCGCAACCGGGAGACCGTATCAGTTTAGTCGGTGCAACCATGTTTGGCGCTTTGGCCCCGCCGACTGGAAGTCGGGGCTAGAGGCCTTTGGCCGCCTGTCTGCCTGCGCAGACAGATCCAGCGGGACGAAAAATGTCCCCGGAGGGGGACATGCGGCGGAACGCCCTCAGACCTGAATTCATTCGGCGTTTGGAAAACGGAACAACCGACTAAACTGTTACAGTGTCCGCAACCGGCCCGGACGGGGATTTGACGTCAACCCTCAATTTGCGGCAAACTATGCCCAAACAGCCGCACTTCATCTCCAAATTTCACGTCCTCTCCCACCATGGAAATCCGAACCTATTTCCGCATCCTCAAACGCTGGTGGTGGATTCCCATCGGCTTGACAGCGCTGACCCTGGTCTTTTCGCTGATCACGCTCAAGCCCTGGCAGCCGCGCCCGCCGACTTATGTCATGGGCATGTCGTTCAGCGTGGGCGTGCGTCCCCAGCAGTTGCCCGATGAATTCACCTACGACGGCTACTACACCGCGCTCTCGTCGGAATATCTCATCGACGATTTCAGTGAGATCGTCAAAGGCTCCGAGTTCGCCGCGGCGGTGAGCCGGCATCTGGCGGACGAGGGCGTCCAGGTGGCTCCGGGCCAGATTCAGGGCTCCACCCAGACGGGAAAACGCCATCGCATCCTCAACGTCACCATCTACGACGCCGACCCGGATCGATTGCAGAAGATCGCCGATGCGGTGGCCGTCACCATGACCGAGGACGCGGACGAATTCATGCCCCGCCTGCTCGAAGACCAGGGAGCGGTTTATCTCATCAACAAGGGGGGCGTCGCCCCCATCGGCCCCAGCCTCAAGCAGCGGCTGGATCTGCCATTGCGATTAACGCTGGCCCTGCTGGCGGGGGTGGGCCTGGCCTTTTTCATGGAATATCTTATGCCCCGGGTGCAAACACGCAAAGACCTGGAGACGTTGGGCGTGCCAGTGTTGGCCGAAATCCCGCGCAAATAGGCGGCTGTGATACAATGAGGCCGCTCCACTCTTTCACGACACCCCTCTGAATCTATGGAACTCAAAGTCTACTGGCAAATACTCAAAAAGCGCGGCTGGATCATTCTGGTGGCAGCGCTCATCACCGGCGTTGCGGCCTTTGGATTCAGCCATTTCCAGGAGCCCATCTATCGGGCCCGGATTCTGGTCAGCGTGCGCCCGGCCCGGCCCGATTTCGGTCTCACCGGTTCCACCAAAGATCTGCTCAGAAACTTCCAGACCAACCTGCTTACCCATCGCATGGCCAAAAAGGTCATCAACCGGGCCCAGTTGGACATGAAGCCCTACGAATTGCTGTCCGAGGTCGAGGTCAATCCCGAGCCCGACCGCTTCGTGATGGAGATCGTGGCCAAAGACCCCGATCCGCAGACTGCGGTCACCATCGTGCAGACCATGGCCCAGACTTTCGTGGACGAGCAAGAGGCCTGGAATCAGGAGCAGGACAAGCGGGACCGCATCGACACATGGATCGTGGATGACGCCCGGGACGCGCCTCTGTGGCGGCCCAATCCCAAACTCAATGCCGTGGCGGGCTTCATCCTGGGCGCACTCATCGGAGCCATCATCGTCTTTGCGATGGAATGGACCGAATCCGCCTACATCCGCACTTCCGACGACATGGAACGGGCCGTTGGCGTGCGCGTGCTGGGGGCCATCCCCGGCGAAAAGAGCGCCAGGCGCAAGGCCCGAGCATCATCCTGACGACCAACCGGGAGCCAAACACCTATGATCGATCTGATTACCATCACCGATGCGCACTCGCCCCGAGCCGAGGCGTACCGCAGCCTGCGCACCAATCTCGATTTCTACAGCCTGGAAAATCCCCTGCACACGCTGCTCATCACCAGCGCCGAGCCGGAGGATGACAAGACCACGGTGCTGGCGAATCTGGGCGTCATCAGCGCCCAGGGCGGCAAACAAGTCATCCTCATCGACGCGGATCTGCGTCGGCCCAGGCTGCATGAAGTCTTCGGGCTGGATAACCGCCGGGGGTTGGCCTCGGCGCTGACGGACGAGACCGCGGATCTGCCCATCTTCGACACCGAAATCCCCAACCTGCGGGTGATTCCGGCCGGGCCCACGCCCGAGAACCCCGCGGATCTGCTGGCTTCGGCCCGCATGGGCGACATCATCGCGCAACTGAAGGAGCAGGCCGATGTGGTGCTGTTCGACGCGCCGCCCCTCATCGCGGTCACCGATGGGGCGCTGCTGGCCACCAAGGTGGATGGCGTGCTGCTGGTGGCCCGGGCCGGACGCACCAAGCGCGAGTTCGTGGAGCGGGCCAAAGACATCCTGTCCAAAGTCAACGCCAATCTGGTGGGCTCGGTGCTGACCAACGCCGCCCTGGACACGGGCGTGTACAGATATTACGGCGAGTAACCGCCACGGCATCCTCAGCCCATTCGCATGGCCGATGTCGTGAGCAACTGACTGCTGATACGGACAAGAATCTCACGCAAAGACGCAAAAACGCCAAGAATTCCTTGCTTCTTTTTCTCTTTGCGCCTTGGCGTCTTTGCGTGAGATCGATTTACAAAACAGAACACGCGAGGCATCTTTATGAAAGCGCTTATTCTCAGCGGCGGCAAGGGCTCCCGCCTCTATCCCCTCACCTACACCAACGCCAAACAGCTCATTCCCGTGGCCAACAAGCCCGTGCTGTTTCGGGTCATCGAGGCCATCCACGACGCGGGCATCGACGACATGGGCATCGTCATCGGCAGCGGCGAAAATGGCCGCAAGGTGCGAGCCGCGGTGGGCGATGGCGGGCGCTGGGGCGTCAAGATCACCTACATCGTGCAAGACGAGCCCAAGGGCCTGGCCCACGCGGTGCTCATCGCCCGCGACTACCTGGGCGACGACCGCTTCGTCATGTTCCTGGGCGATAACGTCATCGAGGGCGGCATCAGCGATCTCATCCGCGAATTCGAGACCTCCGACTACAACAGCCAGATCGTGCTGACCCGGGTGGCCGAGCCCCAGCACTACGGCGTGGCCGAGCTCAATCCCGATGGCAGCATCAAGCAACTGGTGGAGAAGCCGCGTCAGCCCAAGAGCGATCTGGCCCTGGTGGGCATCTACATGTTCGATGCGCATGTGCACGAGGCGGTGCGCAGCATCCAGCCCTCCTGGCGGGGCGAGTTGGAGATCACCGACGCCATTCAGTGGCTGGTGGATGCAGGCCATCACGTGCATCCCTACATCCATCGTGGCTGGTGGATTGACACCGGCAAACCCATCGACATGCTGGCGGCCAACAGCAAGGTGCTGGAGGAGCTGACGCCGCGCATCGATGGTTTTGTGGACAAGGATTCCGAAGTGGATGAGCGGGTGACGGTGGAGTCGGGCGCGCAGATCATCAACAGCGTGGTGCGGGGCCCCACCATCATCGGCGAAAACACCCGCATCATCAACAGCTATGTAGGCCCGTTCACCTCCATCTACCACGATTGCCTCATCGAGGACGCGGAGATCGAGCACTGCATCATGCTGGAACACAGCCAGATCAGCGATGTGGACGCCCGCATCACCGACAGCCTCATCGGCCGCAACGTGGTCATCAGCCGCTCGGAGCTGAAGCCCCGGGCCTTGAAGCTGACCATCGGCGACAACTCCCGCGTGGGATTGATCTAGATTCGGTCTCACGTCATTTCGACGAGCGCAGCGAGGAGAAATCCCCCAAATGGCGGGATTATCTCGCTTCGCTCGACATGACGTTAGCGATGAAGTAAATCCTATGGACAAACTTTTCTCCAAAGAAAATCTCATCGCTCTGGTTTTTGCCCTGATGGTCATCGCCATCATCATCGCAGCCACCAACACCTCGCCGCAATGGATTTACCAGGGGTTTTAGGGATGGTTACGGTTTACAGTTCACGGTTCGAGGTTGGGGAATTCCGACCGATTACTGATTGCTGCATACTGCCCGATACGCGTCCAGAAATTCGTTCCATTTCTCGGCCGGGCTGCCAGGACTTCGCCCCCTCCCCGGCCCTCCCCCGCCAGTCGCTTCGCTCCATTGCAGGGGAGAGAGCCGCTGGTTTGCAGAGGATTTTTTCGGGCGATGGCGACATCCCACCGCTTGCAGGGAATCTGCTTACCGAACACTGCTCACTGAACACTGAAAATGGGTCTGGGGCTTGAGACGCTCCTCGTCTTCGTGGTCTTTGCGTTGCTCTACGCAGGGCTGGCCCGCGGCCGCGCCCGCGCCTGGCTGCTGTTCGGAGCCAGCGTGGTCGCGGTCTACTGGCTGCAACCCTGGCTGCCCATCCGCTACGCGGATTTCATGCTGCCCACCTTCACCCTGGCGCTGACCGCGGGCGGCTGGTGGCTGACCCGCCAACCGATCGAGGGGCGGCGCTGGCGTCTGGAGCCAGCGGACTGGTGGGCGCTGGCTGCGCTGGTGGGGCTCATTTTGCTCATGGGGATGAACCGTTTTCTGGCGCCCGAATGGCGGCTGACGCCCTCGCGGCCGCCTGCGCCCGGCCTGATTTTGGCCGCGCTGGCGGTGACGGGCGCGATTTTGGCCGCGGTGACGCCCCTGCTGTCCGGGCCCAAACGCTGGTGGTCGCTGACCGGCGGCATCCTGGTTATCGTGGCCATCTTCGTCGTGCTGAAGACGCCCGCGCTGAGCCAGGCCGCGGCTGCGTGGTGGCGTTCGCACACGGGCCAGAACCCGGCTCTGGCCTCGCCCGCAGACCTGGGCTGGCTGGGCTTCTCCTACGTCAGCTTCCGCATCATTCACACCCTGCGCGACCGGCAGACGGGCCTGCTGCCCGACCTGGGATTGCAGGAGTACGTGGCCTACGTCATCTTCTTTCCCGCGTTCATCGCCGGGCCCATCGATCGGGCCGAGCGCTTTCAGCAGGATTGGCGGGCGCTGCCGGGCCTGCGGGGGCTGGACGCGGCCCGCCTGAGCGAGGGCGGCGCCCGCATCCTCACCGGCATGTTCAAGAAATTCGTCATCGCCGACACCCTGGCCCTGGGCATGTCTCTCACGCCCGATCTGGCGCAGCAGACCCACAGCGCACTGGGCCTGTGGGCCCTGCTCTACGGCTACGCCTTCCGCCTCTACTTCGATTTTGCGGGCTACACCGACATCGCCATCGGCGTGGGCCTGCTGCTGGGCGTCCGCCTGCCCGAAAACTTCAAACGCCCCTATCTCAAGACCAACATCACCACCTTCTGGCAGAGCTGGCACATCACCCTCAGCGACTGGGCGCGATTCTACATCTTCTCGCCACTCAGCCGCAGCCTGCTGCGCCGCAAACCCCGGCCCAACCCCAAACTCATCGTCTTCCTGGGCCTGATGGCCACCATGCTCACCATCGGCCTGTGGCACGGCATCGCCTGGACATTCGTCATCTGGGGCGCGTGGCACGGCCTGGGCCTGTTCGCGCACAAGATGTGGAGCGACCGCACCCGCAAGTGGTATCGCAATCTGGCAAAGCGGCCCTGGCAAAAGCGGGCGTGGACGCTGCTCGCCTGGTTCATCACCTTCCAGTTCGTCGTGCTGGGATGGGTGTGGTTTCTGCTGCCCTACCCCGCCCTGGCCGCCCGCACCTTCCTC
>JALWDV010000711.1 GCA_027036755.1 Anaerolineae bacterium | reverse complement strand
GGATAAAGTCCCCCGGCTAGCAACAGCGCCCCTTCGGGGCTAGCCGGATTTATCCGGCGCTGTTTTGTAGCCCGGCGACTTCATCGCCGGGCGGACGTGGCAAACGCTTCCAACCGAAATTCGACACACCCGTATAATTCTAACATATCGGGCGGAGTGGCAGGTAAAAATCAACGCCCGCACTTCCCCCCTCTTTCGTCGCCGAAACCGCCCTTTTTCGCGTTCCCCGGAGAGCCAATTGGCATATTTCAAAAAATGCGTTAGGATAGAGGGCGTCTTCATTCCTTTTATCTCGTTTTTCGTAACTGCTAACGTACTCGACGTTAAGCCTCAAAAAGCCACGAAGGCTCGAAGTTTTTCGAAGACGCGAAGGAAAAAACAAAAAAATACTTCGCACCTTCAACTTCTTCGTGTCTTCGTGGCAGAAAGTGGTGATGAGACCTTGGTAGTTACCGTTTTTTCAAGAGGCCTGTATTGAAAGCATTCGACTACATCAGACCCAATAGTCTGGAGGAAGCCGGCCGCTATTTCGCTCAAGGAAAATCTGTAAAAATACTGGGCGGCGGCGCCACCCTTTTTTTGCAGCTTCAGAATGGCGAGCTGGCTCCCGACATCGTCATGGATGTCAAGGATATCCCCGGATTTCGAGATGTCCGTTATCACCACAATCATGGGCTCAAGCTGGGCGCAGCCGTCAATTTGCAGCATCTCGTCACCGGGCTGGAGATTCGTCGTCATTATCCGCTTCTGAATCAGACCGCGCACCAATTGGCGTCGCCGCAGATACGCAATCGCGCCACCATCGGCGGCACTCTGGCCTGGGCCTCCCCCGTGTCGGAGCTGGCCGCGTCCATGCTTTGCTACGACGCAGTTTGTCACACCTGGCGGCCAGAGGGCGCGCGCACCATTCCCGTCGCCGAGCTTTATCTGGGGGATTTTAAGACGGCCCTGGCTCCCGACGAGCTTATCACCCACGTCCACCTTCCTTCTTTTCCCAGCCTCACCTTTGGCCTTTATCAGCGCCAGACGGTGCGCCATGACGGGCGCAGAATGATAGCGGGGGCGGCCGCCCTGGCCATACGCAAGCACAACGCGCTCACCAACTGGCGCATCGCGGTTCTTGGCGTGGACGATCGCCCCAAACGCGTGCCCGAGGCCGAGGCCCTGCTTGCGGGCGAGCCCGCGGAGGGGGATATCCAGCAGGCGCTGGCCGCGGTGCAGGATAACATCCATCCCCAGGATGTGGTTTACGCCCGGGCCGATTACCGACGAACGGTGCTCGATTCGCTTTTGCGACGCAGCATCCGCGCAATCATTGATAATCTTCAGGACTAAACGCATGGAGCATGAAATCCAATTTGTCGTCAATGGCGAAAGCCGTTCTTTGACTGTTTTTTCTCAGCAGACGTTGCTTGAGGTTTTACGGGAGGATTTGGGGCTGACAAGTCCCAAGCATGGTTGCTCCACCGGCGAATGCGGCGCTTGCAGCGTGCTTCTCAACGGCGAAGTCGTCAACTCTTGCATGGTGCTGGCGGTCGAAGCTGACGGAGCGGAGATATTGACGGTGGAGGGGCTCGCCACGGAAGATGAGCTTCATCCCCTGCAGAAGTCTTTTATCGATCATCACGGCGTGCAATGCGGCTATTGCGCCTCGGGCATGCTTATTTCGGCCAAGGCCTTGCTCAACCGCACATCTCGCCCGCACGAGGAGGAGATACGCGAAGCGTTGGTGGGCAATCTCTGCCGATGCGGCGCCTACGCCGACATCATCAAATCCATTCAGGTCGCCTCCAGGGCCCGACGATAGAGGTGAGTGCGATATGATTTCACGCAAACCCCATGTGATTGGCAAACCCTTTCCCCTCATCGAGGCCCAGCGCAAACTCACGGGCGTCACCTGCTACGCCGGAGATGAAAAGATCAGTCCGGACATGCTTCACGCCCGCATCCTCTTTAGCGAACGCCCCCGGGCCCGCTTTCGGCTTCGTAATCTCGACGCAGCCCGCAACCATCCGGGCGTGGTCGCACTGCTGACTGGTCGCGATGTGAATGGCCGCATGGGCCACACCGTCGCGGATCGGGAATTGCTGGCGGTGGATGAGGTGATCTACGCGGGGCAGCCCCTGGCCGTCATCGCAGCCGAATCGCCCGAGATAGCGGCCAAGGCCCTGGCGCTCATTCAGGTGGTTTATGAGGATTTGCCCGCGACGCTCTCCATCGAGCAGTCGTTATCGCGGGGCGCGCCCGCGGTTCATCCCGATTTTATGAGCTATCGGGGCGCGGAGAAGCTGAATTCAGAGCCGGAGCGCAACATCGCTCACGCACTCACCTTTGTTCGCGGAGATGTAGACCAGGGCTTTGCCGAGGCGGATGTGGTTCTGGAACGCACCTACACCGCGGCCCATCTTCAGCACGCGCCCATGGAAACCCACGGCGGCGTGGCCCAGCGTCAGCCCGATGGCAGCGTGACGATGTGGATGCACGTGCAGGCGCCTTTCTTGCAGCGCGCCATCATCGCCGGCGCTCTGGGCATGAGCCCGGAAAAGATACGGATCATTACCGGCTGCGTGGGCGGCAGTTTTGGCGGCAAGGTCTTTGTCAGCGTCGAGGCGCTGCTTGCCGCCATTGCCCTTCATACGAACGGGCGTCCGGTGCGGATGTTGTTGACCCGGGAGGAGGAGTTCAAGGGCGTCTTCATGGCTCCGGCCATGCGGGCGCACATCAAGATGGGCGCGAAGCAGGATGGCCGCATCACCGCCATCGAGGCGATCTATGATTGGGATGTGGGAGCCAGTGTGGACGCGGCGGTTTTCCATCTTCAGGCTGTGACATTGGCTGGCACGGGCCCCTACGCCATCCCCAACGTGTCGGTTCGCACCAACGCCGTCTACACCAATTTGCTGCCCGCGGCGCCGCTGCGCGGCCTGGGCGTGGCGCAGGTGCATTGGGCCATCGAACAGCATGTGGCGGAACTGGCGGAAATCCTCAATATGACCGCGCTGAATCTGCGCCAGTGGAATCTGGTCAAGGGCGGCGATCATCTCTTCCCCAATTTCGTCATGCACGCCAGCGGCCTGGAAAACTGCGGCGCGTTGGCGGTGGACGCGATTGGCTGGCGGCCCGAAACGCCTCGTCCCGCCCAGGCGGAAGCTGACGACGCTTCCGACCGACCGGGCGTCGGCCGGGGCATGGCCCTGGGCTGGAGCCCCATCATTCTTTCAGATCAATGCGGCAGCAGCGTCACCATCCGATTCGACAGCGAGCGTCTTTGCGATGTGGTGGTGGATGGCGTGGATATCGGGCAGGGGCTCTATGCTTTTATCACCCAGATCATCTCCTTCGAGCTGAACATCCCGGTGGAATGGATCACCGTGGAGCCGACCGATACGGCCAATTATGCGCCCGATTGGGAGGCTTCTTATCATAATCTGCTGTGGAGCATGGGACACGCCTTGCTGCGGGCCACTGGCGAGATGAAAAAGCAGATTCTTTCCTGCGTGGCGAAGGAGTGGGAGGAGCCCATCTCGAATCTGGACATCGTGGATGGCGAGGTGGTCTCTTACGCCTCTCGCCGCAAGCTGCCGTTGCTGTCGTTGCTGGAAGAGGGCATGGGCGCGGAGACGTCGCCGCCATCCTTCAGCGTCACCGCAACTTATCGCCCGCCCAACGTCGATGGCTCCATCGACAGCCAGCTTCAGTCCTTCGCTTCCACCGCTTACGCCGCGGAGGTGCAGGTTGATCCCGAGACGGGCGCTCTCAGCATCTTGCAATTGGCGGCGGCGGTTGATGTGGGACATGCGCTCAATCCCGAAAGCGTCAGGGCCCAGATCAAGGGCGGCATCATCCAGAGCGTGAGCTTTACGCTGCTGGAGGAGATGGTTTTCGAGAACGGCGTTCCCGTTTCCACCGACTTTATGAAATATCCCATCGCCACCACGGCCGACATGCCGCTGCAACTTCATCCCATCGTGGTGGAGGTGCCCCAGCGTAGCGGCCCGTATGGCGCCCGGGATCTCTCGCACCATGTGCAGGTGGGGGCCGCGCCCGCCATCGCCAACGCCATCTATCGGGCCGTGGGGGTGCGCATTCGCGATCTGCCCATCACCGCACAGCGCATTTACGACGCGCTTCAGGAGAAACGCGCGAGGGAGTCCGGCGCTGGGTGAGCGCGTCGCAAGTTTTTACATCGGCCCTGTGCAGATGCGACGCACTTACCACAAGCAGGTGCGTCGCATCTTGTATAGTTGGCTGCTTGCGCTTGCGCCCAGCCGGATATGCGATCCGGCGGGTTGAGCGGGAAAAGTGCGCCGGATCGCACATCCGGCACGGCGCATTATCATGGCAAACCCTCTTGATTTTCGGGCGCTCGCTTACAGCCAGCGCACCAGGTCCACCACGCTGTCCAGCGCCAGATCCGCCTCGTCCAGGTCTTCTTTGCTTCCGAAGCCCGTCAGCACGCCTATCGACGCGGCGTTGGCGGCCCGGGCCGCCCGGATATCCGCCAGGGTGTCGCCCACCATCACGCATTGCTCCGCGGCGATTTCCAGGGCTTCGGCGGCTTTGAAGATGGGCTCGGGATGCGGCTTCAAGCGCCGCACATCATCCCGGCAGATGATGGTCGAAAACAGGTCATCCAGGTTGTGCTGCGCCAGAAAACGCAGGGTGGAGGCCCGATCTCGGGTGGTGACCAGTCCCAGACGATAGCGCGAGCGCAGATCGCGCAGCGCGCCTTCGGCTCCGGCCACTATCTCCAGCTCGGTCGTTTTCTTGTAGCCGAGCATTTGGCGGACGTATTTCGCCATGCGAAAGGCGTCGTCATCCAGGTCCACCGAGTCGATACGGGCCAGCAGCCAGGCCGCTATCGGCTCCATGCGCATCACCCAGCGGCGCACGTAGGGGCGGGCGTCGCCGTTGGGGAAGAAACGTTGCAGGGAGCCCAATCTCCGGGCCAGCGCGTCGATGATGTGATCGTCGGTTTCGGCCAGGGTTCCATCCAGATCGAACAGGATGGCGGTTATGGGCTTGCCGCGCAACATGCCCCGCCACTGGATCGCAACAGCCTCGGTTTCGGGCGTTTCGGGGAAGGGCTCCAGGTCCATCAGGCGACGCAGGATGTAGCGCCCCAGCACTCGCACCGAAGCCAGGGTGGGCGCGGCCAGCAACACGCCCAGCAGCCCGAATTCCACCGCTCCCAAAATGGCCCCCACAAACACCACGCCCGGATGCAGATTGACCCGGCGTCCCACCACGCGCGGATAGAGATAAACCTGCTCGAACTGGAAGATGAGAGTGTAGATCGCCAGCACGATGAGGGCGACGATCCAGTTGTCAAAGGGCATCCAACTGGAGCCGCCGAAGAAGGCCACGAAAACGGCCAGCAGCGCGCCCATCGTCGGGCCCAACGAGGGGATGAACTCCATGAACCCGGCGAAGATGGCGATCAGCAACACATGCTGCAGCCCCAGCGCCCACATGCTGATCCCAACCAGCGCGCCCACGACAAAGGCCAGCACCAGGGCGCCCTTGAAGAAACTGCCCCAGATCAGGCTCAGCTCTCGCAGAAGCCTGGTGACTTCGCGGCGATAGCTCTTGGGCAGGTGCTCGAAGAACCAGTTTTCGAGCTTGTAGCTGTCTTTGATCAGCCAGAAGGTGACGACGACCACGAACGCCACCCAGAACAGACTGGAGAGGACGTTGAGCAGGGATATCGCGGCCTGGGAGATGTAGGTGGTGAGGAATTGTTGCATGCCCTCGGCCGATTGCAGCAACAATTGCCGGACGTCGATATCGATGGGGCCCCATTTCAGGGCGACGCTTCCGATGTTATCGATGAATTCGTTGAAGGATTCGAAATCGAACTGGACGTTGGAAGTCAGCGAGACGAGGCTGGGCGTGATCAGCACCGGCGTGAGAATGATGAACACCACCACCGCCAGAAACACCAGCAATACGGCTACGCCCCGGGGCAACCCCGTGCGCCGCACAAGCCAGTTGGTGGGCGGCGAGAGCAGAAACGCCAAAAGCGCCGCGATGATTAGAGGGGGGATTGCGGCGCTGAAACGCACCAGCACCCATCCTCCGATGATCATCAAGATCACCAGTACGATGAGTTTGGTGGTGTTCGACCAGGGGGAATCTTGCATGTCGATTTGCTTTCGCTGTTCAGCGCCAGGCTATCGCCAGAACCAGGCGTTTATCCTCGCGGGGTAACTGCTAACGTATGCCAGTTGGTTGTCTTCTTTCACTCAAATCTGACAGGTTCTTGCAACCTTGCCGGTAAGATGTGCGGTTTTCAACCAGCAACGAAGCGTGCAAGGCTCCGTATCGCTGCCAAAGGAACCTGTCAGGTTAGTTCAAGCGAAAACGACCTTAGCAGTTACCCCGCGAGCGTTATGGCATGAGGCTGAAGTCTTGCAACGGCCAGTAGCGCATCCAGGCGTGCCCCACGATGTTATCGATGGCGACCGGACCGAAGGAGCGGGAGTCGTTGGAGTTGTTGCGGTTATCGCCCATGACGAAGATGTAGCCTTCGGGTATTTTTGTGCGCGGATAGTTGCCTCGCGGACGCCCGTTGACATAAGGTTCATCCAGCGCTTGATCATTGATGTAAACGACGCCATTTTTGATCTCCAGCGTGTCGCCGGGCAGGCCTATGACGCGCTTGATCAGCAGTTCGTCGAATCCGGGCACGCGAATGACCACGATGTCGCCGCGATCCGGTTCATGGAGACGATAGCTGAGCTTTTCGATGATCAGGCGCTGATGTCCGTACAGCGTGGGCTCCATGCTGTAACCTTCCACCCGGGTGGCCTGGGCCAGAAAGAGATAGATGAGGATGGCGATGATCAGCGCCGGTGCAATGGTCCCCGCCATCTCTCTGAACACCGAGCCCGCCAGGGATTTGCCCTGAACTGGCCGGGATGCGCGCGGCGGCTGCGTCCGGGCCGGGCGTTCCATCTCGGGCGAATAGCGTTGGGGCTGCTGATAGGGGGGGATGATGCTGGCGTCGGGCGGCAACAACGCGCGGCGCCGATGTCTCTGGATGCTCATTTGGAAAATGCTTCGATGCCTGCTTGATGGTGTGAAATTTTTTAACTGCCAAGGTCTCGCCACCACTTTTTGCCACGAAGACACGAAGAAGACAAAGGCACGAAGCCTTTTCCTTTATTTTTCCTTCGTGTCTTCAAAAAACTTCGAGCCTTCGTGGCGCTTCTAGGCTTAAAGTCCAGTCCGTTAGCAGTTACGAAATTTTGGCGTGGTTCAGAGTGACCGACTTGTACCTTGACAATTGAAGAAACAGGAACTCCAATGACAGGCAAGCAAGAGGAGCCGGTCCCCAATGGGCCGGATATAGAATGAGTTAGCTTGGGTGGG